>CALLAD010000065.1 GCA_938002625.1 uncultured Aquificaceae bacterium | reverse complement strand
CTATTTCAAAGCCTTGCCATGATCCCGGGGGTTTCTCGCTCTGGCGCAACCATAAGTGGTGGCATGCTAAGGGGATTAAATAGAAAAGCGGCTGCAGAATTCTCCTTTCTTTTAGCAGTTCCCACAATGCTTGTAGCCATGAGCTACGACCTTTATAAATCCCATGAAAGTTTTCAAGCAGAGGAATGGTATATACTTTTTCTGGGGTTTATAACTTCCTTTATCTTTGCCCTTTTAAGTGTAAAGCTCTTACTTAGACTTCTTCAAAGATACTCTTTTGTGCCTTTTGGAGTTTATAGGATTCTCGTTGGGCTTGTCTATGCTTATTTAATGCTATAATTTAAACTATACAAAAACTTTAAAGGAGGTATAAACCATGGGGAGAATGATAAGCTTTAACAAGAACGGTGTAGAAGTATCCGGCTACTGGGCAGAGCCAGAGTCTAGAAGGGGCCCAATGGTCTTTGTATTTCACGAATGGTGGGGGCTTGTAGATCACATAAAGGATGTTTGCGACAGGTATGCTAAGGAAGGTTTTTATGCCTTCGGCATTGACCTGTATAAG
The DNA here is from genome assembly GCA_938002625.1 of uncultured Aquificaceae bacterium. GTDB lineage: Bacteria > Aquificota > Aquificia > Aquificales > Aquificaceae > Pampinifervens. The sequence continues at coordinate 7,152 of CALLAD010000065.1, read as the reverse complement.
GGTAAAACGGCAAGCGATCCAGAAAATGCAGGTAAATTAATGCAAGACCTTTTCCAAAACAGGTTGGCGGAGGCGGAGGCAATGGTTAAGGCTTCCCTTGACTATTTTAAAGAGATAGATATGGGTTATGTGGCAAGGGCTGGTGAGTTTATTCTTGGAGCAACAGGTTTTTGTTGTGGTGGTACGTGCACATGGTACTTTGGCTCTAAGTTTGCTGATGAATTTAAAGCTTTGGTACCATACTACGGCCTTTATGCCTTAGTACCCATAGACTTTTCAAAGATAAAAGCTCCAGTGCTTGCCCTTCATGCTGGTAAGGATGCCTTTATACCTCTATCAGAGGTTCTTAAGGCTATAGAAGAATGCAACAAAAATAACCTTAAGGCCCAGTTTGTAATTTACTCTGGTGTTGATCATGCTTTCTTTAACAATACAAGGCCAGAGGTATACCACGAGGAATACGCCAATGATGCATGGGAGAAGACTAAAGCTTTCTTTAATAAATACCTTAAATGAATTGGAAGGAGAGATTAATTCTTATTGCAGTTTCCATAATTGGTGCCTTTTCCTTTGCCTTTCTTGCCCTTTCAAGGGGTGAGCCTGTTGGTGCCATTTGGCTCTTAATAGCCACCCTTTGCGTATACATAATAGGATACAGATATTATTCCTATTTCATCGCCTACAGAGTTTTTAATGTGGATGATAACAATCCCACACCAGCTCATAGGTTATACAATGGCTTTGATTATGTACCTACAAATAAATGGGTTCTCTTTGGTCATCATTTTGCCTCTATATCGGGAGCTGGTCCCCTCGTAGGTCCAGTGCTTGCCGCTCAGATGGGATATCTGCCAGGTACCCTTTGGATTCTTATAGGCGTAGTTCTGGCTGGTGCCGTGCAGGATATGGTCATACTCACCATATCTATGCGGAAGGATGGAAGGAGCTTGGGGCAGATAGCAAGGGATGAATTGGGAAGGTTTGGGGGTTTTATAGCTCTTTTGGTAATATACACCATACTCATAATACTTCTTGCCGTCTTGGGCCTTGTTGTAATAAAAGCTTTGGCGGAAAGCCCATGGGCTACTTTTTCTGTCTTTATGACCATACCCATAGCCATGGTTATGGGAATCTATATGTGGCATATAAGGCCCGGGGCTGTGCTTCAATCCTTTATTTTTGGTACCTTTGCCCTAATCCTTAGCCTTTACTTGGGAAGAGTTGTAGCCCAGCATGAAAGCTTGGGAAAGATTTTTACCCTATCAGAACCCCAGCTTGCTATAGCACTTATGATTTATGGATTTTTTGCCTCTGTATTGCCAGTATGGCTTCTACTTGCTCCAAGGGATTATCTTAGCACTTTCCTTAAGCTGGGCACTATAATCCTTATGGCTTTAGCGGTAGCATTGGTTAACCCAGAAATAAAAATGCCAGCCTTTACAGAGTATGCCTTTACAGGATATGGTCCTGTATGGAAGGGAAGTCTTTTTCCTTTTCTTTTTATTACCATAGCATGCGGTGCCGTTTCGGGTTTTCACGCTCTTATATCCTCTGGAACCTCTTCAAAGCTTTTGGATAAGGAAAGTCATGTAAGGCTTGTAGGATATGGAAGCATGCTTGGAGAGTCTTTTGTAGCCATAATGGCCCTTATTGCCGCCGTATCTATGGAGCCAGGTTTATACTTTGCCATAAATAGCCCAGCATCTGAGATAGGTAAAACCATTCAAGAAGCAGCCAGTAAAATATCCAGCTGGGGTTTTTACATAACTCCAGAATATATAGAAGAAATAGCACGAAAGATAGAAGAGCCTACCATACTTTCCAGAACGGGAGGAGCTCCAGCCCTTGCCATAGGGATGGCTTTAATTTTTGCAAGAATTACTGGAGATGCTCTTCTTGCCTTTTGGTATCACTTTGCCATCTTATTTGAAGCAGTTTTTATCCTCACCACAATAGATACAGGTACAAGGGTTGGAAGGTATATTCTCCAGGACCTACTATCTAACATCTCTCCAGTTTTCAAGGATTACAGAAATGTTTGGATAAACATGCTTACAAGCGGTATAACAGTGGGAGCATGGGGGTATTTCCTTTATGTTGGTGTTATTGATCCCTATGGGGGCATAAAAACCCTCTGGCCACTCTTTGGTATTTCCAACCAGCTTTTGGCTACCACAGCCCTTGTAATAGCTACCCTTTATCTTGCAAACAGGGGAAAAATTAAATACTTGTGGGTTACGGGAATTCCAGCAGCCTTTCTTGCTCTAAATACCATAAGCGCAGGACTTATAAGAGTGTTTCATCCAGACAAAGCCATAGGCTTTTTATCCCAAGCAAAGTTTTTATCTCAAGCCATAGAGCTTGGAACTTTGCCAGCTACCATACAAAGCGTAGAAATAGCCCAAAGGGTGGTGTTTAACAACTATGTAAATGCCTTCATGGCTTTGCTCTATGTTTCCTTGGTGCTTTGCGTAATCATAATAGCCCTTTGGAGAATCAAAAAAGCTGTTTGATTTTTAAAGCTTATTAGTGTATTATTTTCTTATAGGAGAGGTGGCCGAGAGGCCGAAGGCGGCTCCCTGCTAAGGAGTTGTAGGGTTAACAGCCCTACCGCGGGTTCGAATCCCGCCCTCTCCGTACTTCCGTATTAAAATAAAAGGTATGAAAAAAGCTATACTTGCCTTAGAGGATGGAAGCTATTTTATAGGATATTCTTTTGGTGCAGAGGGGGAAACTTCTGGAGAAGTGGTTTTTAATACATCCATGACGGGCTATCAAGAGATACTCACAGACCCATCTTACAAAGGTCAAATAGTGGTTATGACCTACACACAAATAGGAAACTACGGAGTAAATCCAGAGGATATAGAATCAGAAAAGGTTCAAGTAAATGGTTTTGTAATAAAAGAACTTTCTCCCATATACAGCAATTGGAGGGCAAAAAATAGCTTGGAAGAATACTTAAAAGAAAACAAGGTAGTTGGCATATGGGGTATTGATACAAGGGCTCTTGTAAAAAGGATAAGAGAGAAGGGAGCATTAAGGGGAGTAATATCAACCGTAGAAGAAGATCCTGTCAAACTGGTAGAAAAAGCAAAATCTGTACCCGATATATCAAACCTTGACCTGGTAGAAAAAGTGGCAACACGAGAGGTTTATTACTGGAAAGAGGGAGATTGGGACCTTGTAAAAGGATACGTATATAAGGAAAATGACAGACCATTGATAATGGTTGTAGACTATGGAGTAAAGAGGAACATACTAAGAAGGCTAACGCAAGAAGGAGCAAGGGTGGTGGTTGTACCACCATATGAAGTAGAGGAAAAAATAGAAAAAATAAAACCCGATGCCCTATTTCTTTCCAATGGTCCAGGGGATCCCCAAAGAGTGGTGGAGGGTATAAGATTGGTAAGAAAATACATGGAAAAATTACCCATTATGGGAATATGCCTCGGACATCAAATAATAGGGCTTGCTCTTGGGGGTAAAACCTACAAGCTTAAATTTGGACATCACGGAGGAAACCATCCCGTAAAAGACCTCAGAGATGGACATATTGAGATAACGGCACAAAACCATAACTTTGCCATAGACCCAGATACTCTGAAGGATGTGGATATAACCCATATAAACCTTTTGGATGAAACCTTAGAGGGCTTTAAGCATAAATACCTACCCATATACTGTGTACAGTACCATCCAGAAGCATCTCCTGGCCCTCACGATTCAAAGGGTATATTCAAAGAGTTTATAGAATTGAGCGGTGCAAGATCTTAAGGGAAATAATGTAAAAATAGTTTTTCTCTCCCTTCTTTTTTTCATTGGTGTGGGTATTATAATCCTAAGGTATGCATACATACAACTAATAGGTAAGGAGGAATATATAGAGAAAGTAGTTGAAAAATTTCCAAAGGCTTCCCTTGTAAAGCTTTCTACTCCGAGAGGATACATTAAAGATAGAAGAGGGAATGATCTTGCCATAAGCATACCCACCATATCTTTGTACGCCTTCCCTCAACTCGTGGAAAACAAGGAAGAACTTGTAAGAAGGCTATCTGCTATTCCAGATATAAAGGAAAAGGACCTTATTGAAAAGCTGAATTCTGACAAAAAATTTGTTTGGCTTGCCAGATATATTGATAAAACCCACGAAGCCTATATAAGAGGGATTATAAGGGATACGGGAAACAATAAGGGGATAGGAATTCAAGAAGAGTATAAAAGATTTTATCCACATGGTAATCTTGCAGGAAACCTTTTGGGCTTTGTGGGAAGAGATGGAAATGGCTTAGAGGGTATTGAATACCTACTCAATGATTACCTAAGGGGCAAGGAAGCAAAAGGAGTTTTTTATCTTGGAAGGTTGGCCATAAATCCCATTGTTGAAGATATGGAAATAAAAGAGATAAAGCTTACCATAGACTTAGGAGTTCAAACCATACTTGAAGATATAAGGGACAAAATAGTAAAAGAATGGAAACCAGACAGAGTTGGTATTTTAGTGATGGATGCTAAAACTGGTGAAATACTTGGCTTAGCCAATTATCCCACTTATGATCCCAATAACTACCAAAATTATCGTCCTTTCCAAAGAAGAAACTTTGTAGTTACAGACCTTTTTGAACCGGGGTCCGTAATGAAGCCCTTTTTTATAGGGGAAGCCTTTGAAAGAGGCTATATAAGACCAGGAATATGGATAGATACTGAAGGGGGAAAAATAGAAGTTTTTGGTAGATACGTTAGAGACGTAAAACCATCGGGAAAGCTCACCCTTGAACAAGTGCTTATAAAGTCTTCCAATGTAGGAACCATAAAGGTGGCAAGATTTCTGTCAAACAAGGATGTAGAAAGGCTTATGGAGAAAATTCATATGAAAGACAAATTTGGCATACTGCCTGGAGAGGTAAAACCAAGGCTTCCCAATTTTAATTACCCTGCCAATATACTTTACGCAAGCATAGGGCAGGGAATGGCTTCCAACCTTCTTAATCTTTGTGTAAGTTTTAACGCTTTTGCTACCAACAGAATAGTTAAGCCTAAGATTATTTTAGATGAGCCTACACAGGTATTAAGGGATAATGTATATTCCCCAAAAGTTTTAAATTGGCTCCAAAAAAATTTAAATAAAGTGGTGGAAGAAGGGACGGCTAAAGAGGCAAAATCGGAATACTTTAGCATAGCTGGTAAAACAGGAACGTCTCAAAAGTTTGATTTTAGAAAAAATGCCTATTCCATGGAAGAGGTTGTTGCCTACTTTGTTGGGTATTTTCCCGCAAGCAATCCAAAATTTATAGCTGGCATAATGGTAGATAACCCAAGGGGACCTAATGCTTTTGGTGGAACCGTTGCCGCTCCATATTTTAGGGAGCTTGTGGAAAGGATAGCCTTTTACTACAGATTAGAACCCGACAAGCTCAGCAAGTAATTTTCTCTCTTCGTAAGGTAATAATAAGTCCTCTACTTTTCTAAGTTTTATAACCCTTAAATTGGTCAATTCTTCAACTATTAAAGGATTTGTTTTCTCTGATACATCAATTCCCTCAAAGCCGTTCATGACTATAGCCACGGGTTCTATATTCATTGATTTCATGTAATACCAGCTTAGAAAGGTATGATTTATAGTACCAAGGCCAGCTCTTGCAACAAGAAGAGTTTTTAAATTCCAATCCTTTGCCAAATGAGCATAGTTGTAGTCTTTTTTTATGGGTACTGCCACTCCACCAGCCCCTTCTACTATTAAAAAATCGTACTTCTCAAGAAGTTTAAGAAAGTGTTCTTTTAGATCCTCTAAGGAAAAATCCCTTTTTTCCTCCAGTATACCCGCATAAGGAGAAAGGGGAAGGGTATACCTTACTGGTACTGCTTCCTCTAAACTTTGCCCTGTCAAAGAAGATAAAAGGTATCCATCTTGCGGAACATCTTTTACATCTGTTTCTATTGGTTTTAAATAACCAACCCTTAATCCCTTTTCCCTTAGGGTATACGCAAGATTGTAGCTTACAAAGGTTTTACCTACACCCGTGTCGGTGGCGGTTATAAGTATGGCTTTTTGGTGCATACTTTTTATATTTTAAGTTATAACATGAAGAAAATAAAAAATCTTTTTGTATGTCAAGAATGTGGTTATTCAAGTCCTAAGTGGTTGGGTAAATGTCCCTCTTGTGGTGCTTGGAACACTATGGTAGAAGAAAAGGATACTTTGGGAGTTTTAGTAGGCAAAACTTCATACATGGCACCAAGGCCTGTCCTTAGTTGGATAGAGGAAAGTCCCAATAGGTTAACTACGGGCTTTTTAAACCTTGATGAGGCCCTTGGCGGTGGTCTTGTGGCTGGGCAGGTGATCTTATTAGCGGGAGAGCCCGGTATAGGCAAATCTACTTTGCTTCTTCAAATATCGGAAAAATTTTCAAAGGTTTATGGAAAGGTTCTTTACGTCTCTGGTGAAGAATCTCCATCCCAAATTGGCATAAGGGCAAAAAGGTTAGGAATAGGATCGGAAAATTTACTTACCTTTTCGGAAACAAATCTTGAAAGCTTACTGGAAACGATAAAATTAGAAAAACCCTCCTTGCTCGTAATAGATTCTATCCAAACTCTCCACAGTTCCCTTTTGGAATCATCCCCAGGTTCTGTAGCTCAGGTAAGGGAATGTGCTTTTAGACTGGCAGAAGCATGCAAATCCCTAAATATACCCGTGTTTATCGTAGGTCAGGTGAACAAGGAAGGAATTTTAGCAGGTCCAAAGGTTTTGGAGCATTTAGTAGACACGGTGCTATACTTTGAAGGGGAAAGATTTAATTTCTACAGGGTAATAAAGGTAGTAAAAAATAGGTTTGGTGCAGGTGGAAACGTGGCTGTCTTTAAAATGTCAAGCTATGGACTTGAAGAAGTTCCAGACCCATCCGCTTTTTTCCTCCAAGAGAGGGTTATTTCTCCAGGAAGTGTTATATTTCCTCATACGGAAGGTAGCAAGCCTGTCCTTCTTGAAGTGCAAGCCCTTACCATACATGCCCTTTACACAACACCCCAGAGAAGAACTCAAGGATTTGATCCCAACAGACTTTCCTTGATATTGGCGGTTCTTGAAAAAGAGGCAAAAATATTCACAAGGGATAGGGACGTATTCGTAAACTTAGTGGGGGGTGTTAAGGT
>CALLAD010000064.1 GCA_938002625.1 uncultured Aquificaceae bacterium | reverse complement strand
AAAAAGCCTTAGGTCCCTTAAATACACAACCACTCTAACTATATTTTTCCTTTCAAGCCCTGCCTCTTCCAAGATGGCGTCTATGTTCTGAAAAATCTGAATAACCTGCTCTTCAAAGTTTTCTCTTAGCTTTCCACTTTGCGGATCCAAGCCTATTTGTCCAGACAAAAAGAGGAAATTTCCCGCTTTAATGGCTTGAGAGTATGGTCCTACTGGCTTGGGAGCCTTTTCTGTATATATGGGGGTCATAACTAATATAATTATATGCCATGCATCCCATACTTGAAAAGGTAAAAATATCCCAAGATGCTTACCTTTTAAAAATTCAAGCAAGCCATGTATCAAGGGCAGAAGCAGGCCAATTTGTAATGGTGCAATACAAGGAACTATCGGAACCCATACCCCTTAGCATTCTTTCCACCTTTGAAGATGGCTTTTCCACCCTTGTTAAAGTGGTAGGTAGGTCTACCCTGGAACTTGTGGAAGAGGCCCAAGAGCTTTTTTACGTTGCGGGACCCTTGGGAAAGGCTTTTCCCATAGAGGTTTATGGTAAGGTGGCTTTTTATAGCCATTCTTGGGGTATAGCTCCACTTATTCCCATAGCCAAAGCTTTAAAGGATAAGGGAAACTACCTGACCCTGTGCCATACATCGGAAGATTTTTACTTAGAAGAGGAGGCAAGGGAAATATTCCATGAAGTACTGCAAGATGAACCAAAGCCTGTAGAGGCAAACCTTGTAGTTTGTGCAGGAAGCAACCAACTTGCAAAGAGCTTAGTTAACTTGTACCCCAATACACCAATTATAAGCATGGTTAACGTACATATGCTTGATGCTGTGGGCTTGTGTCTTGTTTGTAGAGTGTTGGTGGATGGTGAGCCTATGCTTGCCTGTTCTGATGGTCCTTGGTTTCCAGCCCATAAGGTAGATTGGGATAATCTAATAAGCAGAGAGGAAGCTTATAAGGAGCAAGAAAGAATAGCCTTAGAAGAATACAAAAAGATTTTAAGGAGAAAAGAGCTTAGAAACCAAGCATGAAAAGGGCTATAGTTATACCATCAAGGCTTTCATCTACAAGGCTAAGGGAAAAGCCCCTTGTTAGAATCCTTGATAAACCCCTAATTAGATGGGTGGTGGAAGGATGTTTAAAAACGGAGGAGAGGGTTATTCTTGCCACCGATGACGAAAGAATATACTCTGCCGTAAAGGACCTTCCAGTGGAGGTAAAGTATACGCCATCGGAGCTTCCTTCTGGAAGTGACAGGGTTGCATACGCCATAAGGGAAGAGGATGTTGACTACGTGATAAACTATCAGGGAGATGAGCCCTTTGTATATAAAGAAGATGTAGAAAGACTTTTTAAGGTTTTAGAAGAGCATCCCGTTGCTACCCTTGCCATAAGGGATGAGGAAGCATATTTTGACCCCAATTCTGTAAAGGTTGTAATAAGGGAGGATGGAAGCGCCCTTTATTTTTCAAGATCCCCCATACCTTACATGAAAAAGCCCCTTTACCCCTATCCCCTTAAGCATGTGGGCATATATGCCTTTCGCAAGGATGTTTTAATGAAGTTTACCAGTATGCCCAAGAGCCCATTGGAAGAGCTTGAATCTCTTGAGCAGCTAAGATTACTCTCCGCAGGCTATTCCATTAAGGTAATAATAACGGAAAACTACTATCATGGAGTTGATACTGAGGAAGATGTAAAAGTAGTAGAGAAGGAGCTTTCCGCCAAGCTTTTTACCAATTGATAATTCAAAGAATGTCCACCACCATAGGAAATTATCCTACCCTTTATCCTATAACCTAAAAGGCTAAGGTCTCCTATAAGGTCCAGAAGCTTATGTCTTATTGGCTCATCCTTTGACCTTAGACCCTCTGGATTATGAACAAAACCCTTTCCTATTACCACCGCATTCTTTAAGCTTCCGCCCTTGGCAAGGCCCCTTTGAAGAAGGTATTCAACCTCTTCCTCGTAGCAAAAGGTCCTGGCAAAAACCACTTCCTTTGCATTTCCGCAGTACTTAACCTTAGCCCTTTCAAGTAAACCCCTTACATAGCCCTCGTAAACTACGCAAAAATCTTCAGAAGGCTCCGCCCTTATGTAGGCTTTACAGTTCCTTACTTCAAGACCTTTTCCTATTTTTAAAAACCTTGCCTCTTGGGAAAGCTCCAAGGTTTTATCCTTTAGTTCTTTGTAGAAATAGTAACCGCTTCCGTCCAGTATGGGAACTTCATAACCCCTTAGAAACTCTATGGTTAAGTTGTCTATACCAAGCATATAAAGTACTGCCAAAAGGTGTTCTACTGTGCTAACTTTTACGCCACCTTTACCCAAAAGGGTAGCGTGATCCGTACCAAGTACATATTTGTAGTTTGCTGGTATATATTCACCCTTTATCAAAAACCTTATGCCCTTATTTTCTCCCTCTGGATGCAATACTATTTTTGAAATCTCACCGCTGTGTATACCAATACCTTCAAACTCCACTTCCTTAAGTAAAGTTTTCTGTTTCATTGTCTAATGTATTACATGCAAAATTTATGCCAACTCCTTAAGAAGGGCTATAACCTCTTCCATTGTGGGTTTTTTGGGCATTAGACAATCCAAGGATACCTCCCTCTGTAAAAATTCTTTGGTAGTTTTGCCAATGCATACTATTTTTTTATCCTTCAAAATTCTTATGGCTTCTTGCTTTTGCAAATTTGCCAATAGCCCCTTTATTGCCGATGGGCTCGCAAAAACTATAACATCTATGTTTCCAAGCCTTTTTATAAGCTCTTCCCTGTCATAAAGCCTTTCCCTTACAGTGTAAATATCTATTGGATAAACTTCAAAGCCCATATTCTTTAACTTCTCAATTACCTCATCCCTACCCACCGCAGACCTTGGAACTAAAACCCTTCCAGCAAAGCCAGACAACAGGCTTGGCAAATTATCCCCATAATAATCCTCTGGCATAGCCCAAACCCTATAACCAAAAGCCTCTACCATCCTTTTAGTTTTCTCCCCAACCACCACTATCCTCTCATCCCCAAGTCTATACTTAGAAAGAAAAACCTTTACTGCTCTTGGGCTCTGAAAGATAACAAAATCAAAGCTGATTGGAGGAAGTTCAAAGTCAAGGATTTCTTCTTCTATAAGCGGGATTGGCACCACTTCAAAACCTTCCCTTTCAAAAAGCTTTCTATCTTTTTCTATATCTTCTTGGCTCCTTGTTAGGGCTACTTTCATAAAATATAAATATGGCTCTTATTTTGCCCTATAAAGACAAAAAGCCCATAATTCCAAGTTCTGTATTTCTGGCAGAAAATTCCGTAGTAATAGGAGATGTTGAAATAGGTGAGGATTCTTCCGTATGGTATGGCACCGTCATAAGGGGAGATGTTAACTATATTCGCATAGGTAAGGGCACTAATATACAGGATAATTCGGTGGTTCATGTAACCCACGATACACACCCTACCATTGTGGGAGATTATGTAACAATAGGCCATAAGGTTATACTTCATGGATGTATGATAGGAAACTATGTTTTAGTGGGCATGGGAGCCATTATAATGGATGGAGCTCAAATAGAAGATTTTGTCTTAGTTGGAGCTGGTGCCCTTGTTACACCGGGGAAGAAGTTCCCTTCTGGTGTTTTAGTGGCTGGATTTCCTGCCAAAGTAGTAAGAGATTTAAAGGAAGAGGAGATAAAACTTATTAAAGAATCTGCGGAGAATTATATAAAGTACAAGAACACCTACCTTTTTAAGCCA
>CALLAD010000063.1 GCA_938002625.1 uncultured Aquificaceae bacterium | reverse complement strand
AATAATTTAGCTAATAAGGAGCAAGTTAGACAAGCCATGCAAGGCAAAATATTAGGACAGGGAGAGCTAATGGGAACTTTTAGCTGGTCGCCTTGAATGAAAAACTTGTTTAGTGGCAGTCCTTTTTGGCTGCCACTTCTTTATTAAAAGGAACGCGCTCATTACCTTATTCTTAGCCCCTTTCTATAATGCTTTTGAGTATTTCCCTTTCTAAGGGAGAGCTAACCTTTGGCAGTATAGTATCCATCACAAGGTCTTTAACCTTAGAGTATTTATTTAGCCTTCTTGCGCATCTTATGGTATCCCTTATTGAAAAAACAAAATCAACGGGCTCTTCCGATTGTTGGCTTTGATAGGCTCTATAGGCTTTCCTTACTTGGTTTGCTATTTTTATAAGCTCAAAAAGTTTCCACAAAGCTTCTTCTATTTTTTCAAGTCCTTTTATAGGTTTTACCCTTAGACCGTTTATTACCCAATGCCACGCGTAAAAAAAGTCTTCGGAGTCTATAAGAGAAAGCTCTGGAACATAGTCTTTCAATATTAAAGCTTCATCGGCGCTGTATATGCCCCCTTCTTCCTCGAAGGGTGGATAATCTATAAAAAGTATATCTGCCCTTGACTTTATATCCTGCGGAAGCTCGGAAACTCCCAAGTAGTTTTGGGGGTTCATACCACCAACCAAGATAACCTCTTTATGAGCTTTTACAATCCCACCAGTGGGTAACGCCAAATATCTTCTGTAGTCAAAAAGAGAATTAAAGATCTTTACCATACCATGGGGCAGGGTGTTTATCTCGTCAAAGTATATGACCGCTCCGGAAGTTTGCAGGGCTTTTACCAAGTCGGAATATACTCTCTTTGTCCCCTTTTTTGGGTCAAACTCGTATACAAAGGTTATATCCTCTTTTTCCATTTTTGAATTGCATGGAACTATGTAAAGGGGTCTATTGGTAAGGGCAGAGAAAACTTCCACCAAAAAGTTTTTTCCAACTCCAGCGTCACCCTCAAGAATGATTATTCCTTCCGAGTATAGTAGTTGTTCCTTTATAAGGGAAACAAACCTTTGAAGGTTTTTTACAAACCAAGGAGTTTCTTCATAGGATACAAAAAGGGGCACTCTTGGCTGTTCATAGGCATATAGTCCCTTCAAATGCCTTAAATATCTCCTTACCCATACTGGCAAGGACCTTATTTCCTCTTGGGACAATAGATTGCTATATCTTTTTGGTTCTAAAAGGACTCCATCTTCCCTTTCAAAAGCTATTTTTGTGTAAACTTTCCCATCTATAAAAATTCTATCTTCTACCTTTAGCCTCCAATTAAGCCTTCTCCTTTCGCCATGGAATATGTAAAAATCCTCGGCCCCAAAGTAAATTTTGCCTCCCTCAATTCTTATCCTATATTTGTTTAACTTATCCTGTAGCAATTTTTCCTGCAATGTTTTTATAAGCTCTTTTTGTCCTTCCTCTTTCATTTGCCTTGGCAGTTGGTTTAAAAATTCCCTTGCCCTTTTTACCTCATCAAGGCTTTCAAAATCCCTTATATCTTGTACATGCAAGGATTTTATGGCTTCCTTTACTCTTTCAAGATGTTCTTTTAGTTTTTCTTGGAAATACTTCTCTATGGATTCCTTTAATGTTTTTAGTTTTTCAACTCTTTCTTCTTTTTCCAATTTTATGGCTTCTTCTATTTCTTGAAGGTCTTCAAGACTTATTTTCTCTTTTGATATTTTTTCTTCCTTTTCCCTTATAAAGTTTTCAAACTTTGCATTATCTATTAAATTGGTTGCTTCAAGGATAATTTCCCTCAGCTTTCTTATAGGCATATCCATGGATAATAGCCTTTTGTATTCCTCAAGCTCCAAGGGGTCAAATTTTGAATTTAGCCTTTTTAACTTTTCCCTTAAATTCTTTAGCTCTTCCTGTGCCCTTTTTATTATTTGGGATTGTTGGTCTGGATTATAAACAAAGTCTAAGAGGTTTGTTCTTATTGCCTTTAAAAGATAGTACCTTTTGTCTTCCTTGTCTTGGTAGGTGCATGTGTATATGGTTCCATCGGGGGAAATTCTTACTATGGAATAACCAAATCCTTCAAAGACTTGAACAAGCTCTAAATTTGGTAAATAAAAAAGACCCATCTTATTTTCCTCTGAGTCTGCAAGGAAAAGAAAATCTCCATCGGGCGAAAGATCCATATGGGATACTTTTATGGGTGTAGAAACTTCTTCAAGTAAGGAATCAAGGCTTAAGTCATAGAATAAAAGCTTATTATGCTCCGAAAGGACAATTTTATCCTTGAGTATGGTAAGGGCTTTCCCAGAAGAGTGAGGAAGCTTTCTTAGTAAATTACTGCCAAGATCATAAAGGGCTATGCCCTTTGTGCCAGAAAGTAAGAGCTTTCCAGTTTCCAGAAATCTCAAAAGCTTTAATTCACCAATGTCTGCTTCCGAGTAGGAAATTACCCTTTTAAAATCAAGGCCTTGAGAGGAAAAACCACCAGATATATCAATGATATAGACTCTATCGCCAACAACTCCGTAGGCTAATAGGTTTCCTTTTATATCAAGACCAATGGATGCTCTGATGCCCTCTTGGGTGGTTCTAAAACTTTTCCAAGATTGTGGATCTCTTTTATCCTCTAAGAGGTATACCACCAAGTAAGGAGGAGTTATAAGGGAAAGGTACGGTCCTTTAAAGAGTATTTCCGTTACAACTTGGGCTGGTGGTCTGGAAGGTAACCTATGAATGTTTCCTTTCCAATCGTATAGCTGAAATATACCGTGTCTTCTGCCCACTAACACCCAATAACCATCTTGGGATATATCCAGTGCGTCTATCCAAAATTCCTCTATTCTTGCGTCTGGGTCCTTTTCAAGAAAATCTTCCAGATATAGGCTTAATTCTCCCTTTGGCGTTGTCACCTTTAATGTTTTGTCTATCTGCTTTTCCTTATTACCGAATACCTTTGAGAAAAATCTCATAACTTTAAAATAATAGTCTATGCTAAAAGTTTTAAACAATGATTTATCTTATCTTGAGTGTTTAAAAGGTGAGGAGAATATGAAGAGGGATTGGGAAAATCTGCAAAGGGTGGAAGAAAGCGGTGGGGAAATCTTGAGATTTTATTCTTGGAGCGAAAGAACCCTTAGCATTGGATACTATCAAGAGGCTCCAAGAATAGCTATAAAAGTTGTTAAAAGACCAACTGGAGGTGGAGCCCTCCTACATGGTTGGGATTTGTCCTTTTCCTACGCTGGCCCAAGAGATAAATGGGGAAATAGCTTTACCAAAATATACATAAACTTTATGGGGCTAATTTTGGAAATTCTAAGGGATATGGATAAGGCTTTTGAAATGAGTAGGTATAAAGGAGGCTATGAAGATTTCTTTTGCTATTTCTATCCTACCCTCGGAGAGATAAGCATAGGTGGTAAAAAGGTTATAGCGTGTGCCATGAGAGTGATGAAAAACTCCTTTCTTATACATGGTAGCCTCTTTTGGGATATGGATTATTCATACTTTGAAAAGCTCACGGGCATAAGAGCGGACATTTTAAGACAAAGAATAATTACCCTTAGAGAGCTTGGATTAGAGGAGAAAGACCTTTTTGGAATTCTTAAAGCCTTAAGGAATACATTAAAATAAAGGAATGCCTTTATTTATAACCTTCCTTAGGTTTGTCTTGATAGTACCTACCCTTTATGCTTTGGAAACGGATAGAAGGTTACTTGCTTCTTTTTTCATACTGCTTGCTGGTATATCCGATTGGTTGGATGGTGACTTGGCAAGAAGGAATAAAAAGGTTACCAACCTTGGAATATTGCTTGATCCCTTGGTAGATAAAGCTTTTGTTCTTTCGGTTCTTTCCTTTTTTCTTTATAGGCAAGAAATAGGTCTTGTTCCCTTTGTGCTTTTATTATTGCGCGAGCTTGCTATTTCCTTTCTAAGAAGTCTTTCGGTAGAAAAAGGATATAGTATGCCAGCTTCTTATCTTGGAAAGGCAAAAGCTTTTCTTGAATTTGTAACCCTTCTATCCTTATCCCTTAGTCTTGGCCTATCAAACTTTTTCCTTTGGCTTGCTATAATTTTGGCCTATCTTTCCATGTACGATTACATAATAAAGTATATGACTTATAGCAAGGGAATAAAGTAGCATTAAATGCTATAATAAAAGAAAAAATTGTAATAAAAATGGATAATAA
>CALLAD010000062.1 GCA_938002625.1 uncultured Aquificaceae bacterium | reverse complement strand
TACAGAACCATCATATATATATCCAAAAAAAGGTCCATAATTAACTTGTATGCTTTGATTTCCGCTTCCCAAAACTGCATAAGAAGACTTAAAAGTTATGTCAGTTAAAGGTTTTAACTTTCTTGGAGCTTCTATGTAGATGATATCATTATCTTCCATAAGCTTCTTTAAAGGCACTTTTGATAAGTCCACTACCTCCACTTTCCCATCTTTTCTAAGCACCTTGACTTTTCTTATCGGCTGTGTAGACAAAGGGCTTAATTGTTTTCCATCCTTTTTAAGCTCATGCCTAAGTAGAGGGTCTAACTTTGAAAGGTCTTGAGCAAAGGCTGTTGCTATTAGAAGTAATAAGGATAAAAGCAGCCTTTTCATGGTTAAACCCCTTAGTTTTTGTTATATTATAGCTG
This sequence comes from uncultured Aquificaceae bacterium, assembly GCA_938002625.1. Classification (GTDB taxonomy): domain Bacteria; phylum Aquificota; class Aquificia; order Aquificales; family Aquificaceae; genus Pampinifervens. Next base: position 6,566 of record CALLAD010000062.1, on the reverse strand, counting down.
GCAATTTACACCAATTGAGTACATCTCTATAATTAACTCCTAATGAGGGTAAAATTTAGGATAGCCCTTTACGATAGAGCTGGCAATAAGCTAAGTAGAGGAGATTTTGTTAATGTTTCTGGAACATTGTACAAGGGAATGAGATATATAACGGAGTTTAAATACCTTGAGGCTACCAAATGGCTTATGCTTGCACAGGATTGTATGGAAAAGTATTTACTTCTTGGTCTTATAAATATTGTACTTGGTCAAGAAAAGGAAGGGTACGAATTTTTAAAGGAAGCCCAAAAGTATTCAAAAGTAACCGAGTATATGGTAGCCATAGAAAACCCAGAAAAGGACCTAAGGATATTTATTGAAAAGCCAGAAGCCTTCTTGCCTGATTCTCTATTATCCTTGTAAAGGCGAGGGATAGGTCGGAGATATTCCTTATTTTAATGCCAGTAGCTTCAAAGTAATAATCCACATAGTTCTTTTCTAAACCCACGCCTATACCAATGGTAGGCATAAAGGTTTTAATGTGGTCTATCAAGGTTTTTAACTCCTTGCCCCTTAGCCCCCTTGTTGGCTCTCCATCGGAGAATACTATCATACACCCCTTTATATTGTTCTTGGCACAAAAGACTTGTAGATCATCATAGGCAAAGACAAGGGCTTTTTCAAGATTGGTTCCACCACCAAGCATATTAAGAAGTTCCACCAATCTCCACTTTATGCCTTTGTAGTCTTCCTCAAACTTCTTTAACCTGAAAACCCTATCACTAAACACATCTATGGAAAAGGGCATTTTAAGGCTATCTATAACCTCGGAAAATAAAATCAAAGCCTCCATAGCCCTTTTGATCTTATCTTCCCTTTTCATTGATGTTGAAATGTCTATAAGCAGTTTAAAGGCTATCTCTTTTTTAACGGGTGTTTCTCTTCTTCTATAAACTCTACCCCTGCCTATGGGAAGTTCTATACTCATAGCCTTGTTATCTATTCTTTTGCCATAGAAGTATTTTCCAGACCATCCTTCTTCTTCCTCTGGCATTAGGCTTCTTAGCTTCCTTTTTAATGCCTCCACATAAGGCATCACGCTGGAAAGCATTCTTCTATAAGCCTTAAAATCTTCCTTGTTCATTCCATAGGCTTTTTCATAGAGTCTGTCTTCTTGGCTTTTTTCTCCCTTTTCTTTGCTTATACTTGGTCCATCCGATAAAGCCTTCTCTTCCTGCCAGCCCTTTATAATAAAGCTTATAAAGCCCCTGTGTTCTATGTCCACTTCCAAGGTCTTTGGTAAGAAGTTTTTTATGAAATTTACATCCCTTTCAATCATATCTATATAAGACATTTGCTTCATGTAATCCTTCATCCAATCGGGCATATTTCTTAAGGCTTTAAGTATCTCCCTTCTTTCATACTCTGGAAGGTCTATGGCTCTCTTTTCTCTGTATTCCCAGATAATGGCTTGTAAGTTTTCGGGAAGTTTTTTAAGTAGATCGGTCATTATCCTGCCCTTATGGGCATCTTGCCTTACTTTTCCACGAGCTTCATCCAAGAGGAGGTCTACGTAGTTTATTTCCTGTGCTCTTTCTATGTAAGCTATATACTTACCAAATAGGCTTTCTATAAGTAAGTTGTAGGCATCCTTATTTTTTGCTTTAAGATATTCGTACAAAAATCTTTCCAAATCCTTTGCTATTGTCTCTTTGCCCATCCAAGCTTTTAGCAAACTGAGGGAAAAAAGGTGGTGGGGGTAATAGGTATCGGTATCTTTTAAAGTTTCTTCAAGCCCCTTTAAAATAAGGGACTGGCTTGATGGATAGCTTTGGAATAATTGGTAATAGGTCCTTAGGTACTCAAGGAGGGAATAAAGAACCAAAAAGGAGGTAGGGGTAAAGCCAAATTTGTAGAATTCCCTTTGGCCAAGCCTCCACAAAGAAAGGTCTGTATTAAAAAGGTACTCTATTTGGTGTCTTATATGGGTTATTGTCTCTTCCTCCGATTTTTTTGAAAGCTCCTGAATATGGAAAACTACACCAACTGGTCTTTTAACGTATTCTGGGACCTCTTCCATCTCTCCCCTTGCCCACATTTCCGTAAGGGGCAAGAATTTAGGGTCATAGCCAGCGCCCCATCCCTCGTAGCTCCCTTGAACTTGTATATGGTATTCTTCAGATAAAAGCTTTTCTATTATTCTCCACTTTTCTTTCACGCTTCTCCTATAACCACTATGGCACCCGGTCTTTTTATTCTTGGAGCCACTATTTCCATCACTCGGAAGTGATGCATCATGTTGGTAGATTCTACGTAAGCAAGGCTAATATCCATGCCTATAACTATGTCCATATTCTGTGGCCCAGAGGATACAAGTATTGCTTTTGATTCGGGCATTATAGGTGTATAGTAAACATCTTTAACAAGCTTTTTTATTTGTTCTATTTCTAAAAGGCCCGTGTTGTGGTAAACTCTGTTTAGCTTAAAGTAGTTTTTGGGATTTAGTATAAGATAGTAATCACCATAAAAGCCCTTTTCTGAAAGCTTAGAAATAGCGAGGGAAACATCATTAAAGGCATTACCCAAAACATCCCAATCGCTCATGGACATGCTTTGTCTTCCCTCTACCGTTAAGAGCCCCTCTATCTCCATTTTGGGATTTCCGTGTATTATAAGAGTATCTTCTGCCACTGCCGTGGCAAAGGATGCCGCGCTTGCCTGTGAGGTGTCTATGGGTAAATTAAATTGCCTGTAGTACTCTAAATCCCTCCAACTTATGGTAAAGGGCTTGTATATGGTAGGAAGAACTATATGCCTTCTTTTGCCAGTTCTTACGGGCTCGCATTGTTCGCTTTCCTCTCCTGGCCTTACTTCACAAACACCGGGCTCAACTCCAAGGTATACATCATAGGATATAACCTGATGTCCCACACCTATGGGACCAACCACTGGCATAAACCTTCTGCATATAAGGGTTTTTTTGGCTACCTCTATTATGGCTTTTTCCAACTGATCCCACTCTTCAAAGGTTAAAGGTGATTGATCTTTTCCAAGAAATTCCATTTTTACCTCCTTTCCTTAAATTATATGCCAATACTCTTCAAAGGCTATCCAAGTTCTTGGTATTATTTCCTTTAGATTATCCCATCTTTTCATATATTTTTTTCTCTTTTCCGCCGCTCGCCACAGGGTATTACCAAAGATTTCTCTTGCCTCTTCTTCAAAGTCTTCTATTTTGCCCTCCGCTATGTGTTCTGCTGCCATGTTACCAGAAAGAATGGCGTTTGCTATTCCCCCACCCGTTATAGGATGGCAAAATCCCCCTGCATCCCCTACAAGCACTACCCTATTTCTTATAAGATTTAGTAACCCATCGGCTGGTATCCAACCACCTGTTCTTTTTAATACCCTTTTCTCAACAATACCATCTCCAGAAACTTCTTCTATAAACCTTCTTAGGCTTTCCATGGGATTTATAGGATAATCCACATCAAGGCCAACGCCCACATTGGCAATATTTCCCTTTGGAAATACCCAACCATACCCACCTGGTATGTAATCTCTAAAGTAGATCATAAGATCCTTTAATGGTTTCTTTAAGGGCATGGTGGCTTGAGCTGTGGTAAGAAAGCTCCTTGTAGCTTCTCCAGTTAGCCTTGCCACCTTTGACCTTGGGCCATCCGCTCCACCTACAAAATGGGCTTTTATAGGAAACCTTTCTCTCCTGTCTATATTTTCTAACCATACTATCCCATCTTCAAAACCCAAAAATTGGGTTCTAAGCATAATTTCTGTACCCCTTTGGGTGGCAAGAAGGGCTATATTTTTGTCAAATACTTCCCTGTTTAAAACAAAGCCCTCCGACCACATACTTCCCACTTCTCCCCAAGGCGTGAAGTGGACCATGTTTTCCACCCTTTGGGCTATGGATTCTTGGGTGAAGAATTCTTTATATTTATGGTAGAGTTGGATCGGTACAAACTCGGCGCACTGTACAGGGGTACCTATTTCTCTTTTTATGTCTACCAGTAGAACCTTAAAACCTCTTTTTGATAGCTCATAGGCACAGGTGGAACCTGCTGGGCCACCACCAACTACGAGAACATCAACTTTTATCATTCTTCTTAAAAACTATGGATGGTTTAAAGCTTATGCTTTGTCTTTCTCCTACGTATATTTCAACGCCCAATTTTGGATTTTTTATAAACCTACCGCTTAACTTTCTTACCTTAAAAACTCCAAAACCCCTGAGCTCTACTCTGCCATGTTCAAGAACAAGGTTAATAAGCTCTTCAAGGAAATAATCTACAAACTCTCTTGCAGAACTCTTATCCAGCTTAAATTCCTTCCTAAGGCTTTCTATTAGGTCTGCTTTTTTCATCCTTCTCCTCTACATAAAAACTTCTAACTCTTGAGCCCTTGCTAATGGCTATGGCCCTATCTTCTTTTCTATAATACACTATTTCATCACCCTCTACAAAGTTTTGTCCTTCTTCAACCCTTGCCTTTCCTATAAGAGTTATTATATCTTCACGAAAATCATACACCATTTTATCGGCAAAAGCCCTTCTATTGTTTTCCACATATCTAACCTTTCCTTCCGCTTCCATGAGCTTTGCCTTCTTATTCTCGTCAAGGTATATTATCACCTTATCCGCGCTTAGGATTGCATTCCCCCTTGTTAGTTTTACATTACCCGTGTATGTTATTTTGTCCTTTTCATAAGTTAAAACATCTCCTTCGCCCACTATGGGCTGGGCCAAAGCAAAGGAGGATAAAAGCACTAAAAAAAGCATGAAGTTTTTCATCATCTTTTTATTATAATCCTCATTCCACAATGGACCTTGCCTTGTATACCTCTACCCTTAAGGGTTTTAGCTTTATTTCAAAGCCTTCACCTTCAATTTTTTTCCCACCTTCTACCACCTGTATTTTCCCATCGCCATAGAACCTGTCTTCTTTAATGTCCATGTATACCTTCTGGCTTCTTGCTACAAGATCTTTAGAAACCAGCTCCACATCTTGGTGTAATTCCCCTTTTCCAGAAGACCTATTTATGTAAGCCCTCTGTGCCTTTAAGGTTGCTTCTTGAGAAAAGAGCATGGCATTCAAAAGCTCAATATGGTCGTTTACCGCTTTCATAGATTCTCCCTTTAATGTCCACTCAACTCCCTTTTTACTGTACATTTTTATCCTTATACCTTCAAGGAAGTTTACTATTTCCCCCCTTTTGTTTTCCGAAGCCTTGAAATTTTCCACGTAAACCTTCAGACCATAGGACACTATAACTATAAAAAGAGCAAGAAAAACCGCCCTAAGCATAGTATTGGCCTATTATTTCCTCCCATTGTCCTCTTAACTTTAGCAAGTACTCAATAAATTCCCTAACCGCCCCCTCTCCACCCTTTGCCCTTGTTACATAAAGGGCATAGGTTTTTAATTCATCTGGAGAGTCGGCTACCACCACAGGAAAGCCAACCCTTTTTAGTATGGGAAGGTCTACATAGTCATCCCCTATATAGGCTGTTTCGGAAGGGCTTATGGAGTGCTTACTTAATATATCTTCTAAAAGGGATAGCTTTTGCTGGACACCAAGATGAAACTCTTCTATGCCAAGCTCCTTTAATCTGTTAATTAGGGCCATGCTTTTCCTTCCAGAAATTACTCCAACTTTAATTCCAGCCATCTGGGCTAACTTTATTCCCAAACCATCCCTCACATTAAAAACCTTAACCTCCTCACCTTCTGGAGTATAGTAAAGCTTACCGTCGGTAAGGACTCCATCCACATCAAGGAGAAGAAGCTTTACCTTGGTAGCCCTTTCCCTTATATCCATCTCATTGGTAGCTTTCCTTTAGTTTTTTAATTCTCCAAAGGGATCTACTGTCTTCTGGAGTTATAAGGCTATAAGCCTTTCCATAGGTTCCAATCCTTCCAGTTCTTCCTATTCGGTGTATGTATACCTCTGGATCCTCTGGTATATGGTAATTGATAACAAGGCTAACTCCCTTTATATCCAACCCCCTTGAAGCCACATCCGTAGCAACCACTACCTTTACTTTACCCTCCTTAAAAAGCCTCAGGGAGTTTTCCCTTTGCCTTTGGGTCATATCACCATGCAAAGAAACAACTTTAAAGCCCTTGTTTTTAAGGACCTCGCTTATTTCCCTTGCATCCTTCTTAGTTTTTACGAAAACTATAACCTTCTCAAGCAAGTGTTCCCTTAGGAGTTTTTCAAGCTCCGATATTTTTTGTTTGGAAGAGTTTAGTTTTATAAGCCTTTCCTCTATCTTTGGCTTTAGCTCTTCCGTTATAACCCTTACAAGCTTGTAGTCTTCCCTTAAGTACTTTTTGGCAAGGTTTTCCACTTCCTTTGGTATAGTGGCGGAGAAAAGAAAGCTCTGTCTTTCCTTTGGCAGCTGAGATATTATCCATTCTATATCCTCTATAAAACCCATATCAAGCATTCTATCAGCTTCATCAAGTATTAATGTCTTAACATATTTCAATGTAACAATTCTCTGGTTCATTAGGTCTAATAGTCGACCTGGAGTTGCAACTAAAACATTAGCTTTACCACTTTTCAA
>CALLAD010000061.1 GCA_938002625.1 uncultured Aquificaceae bacterium | reverse complement strand
AACAGGCATGCAGGCACAAACCCTTTTACCAGAAAGCCCATGCTTTTGAACTATTTCCCTTAAAACATCCTCTTTTTTTTTACCATCAAGGATTACTTCTACGGGTTCCCATAGGGGTTTTTTATTGCTATCCAGTTCCACAATCCTTAAAACTTTATCGGTAAGCTGCAAACCAATGCAAGCTTTGCTTTTACCCTTGATGTTAAAGAGCTTATCCTTAATACTAAGGAGCTTCATTTTACCATCTCCTTCATTCTATTCTCCGCTTCTGCTATAACCAACATGGTTTTGAGTACGGAGTCTGGATTAAGGGATATGCTATCAATTCCCTGTTCTACCAAGAAGACGGCAAAATCTGGAAAGTCAGAGGGTCCTTGACCGCATATACCCACCTTTTTGCCCTTCTCCTTTGCTACCTGTATAAGGTGGGATATAAACCTTTTTACCGCTTCGTTTCTTTCATCATAAAGGTGTGCTACCAAGCCAGAATCTCTATCCAAGCCAAGGGTAAGCTGGGTGAGGTCGTTGGAGCCTATGGAAAAGCCATCAAATATATCCGCAAATTTATCGGCAAGTATTACATTGCTTGGAAGCTCTGCCATAACATAGACTTCAAGCCCGTTCTCCCCTTTTCTTAATCCGTATTCCTCCATTGTTTGCAATACCCTTTGCCCCTCCTCTGGTGTTCTACAGAATGGCACCATAACTTTTGTATTTGTCAAGCCCATTTTGTTCCTTACCCTTAAAATTGCCTGACATTCAAGACCAAAGGCTGGCTTATAAACCTCTGAATAGTACCTTGAGGCACCCCTCCAACCAAGCATAGGGTTTTCTTCCTCTGGTTCAAAGAGTTCACCACCTATCAATCCCTTATACTCGTTGGACTTGAAATCAGAAAATCTAACTATGACAGGATTTGGATAAAAGGCGGCGGATATTTTAGCTATACCATAGGAAAGCTTTTTAACAAAGTACTGGGCTTTATCCTCGTATCCAAAGGTTAGGTTTTCTATATCCTCTATAAGTTTCTCAATATTTATGAGCTTTTTATCCTTGCCCTTTGCCAGCCTTTCCGAGAGGGGGGGCTTTGCATACCTGTAAATAGATGCCATGCTTACATTACCCCTTTCATCAACAAGACCTTGCCTTTTTAGTTCCTCATATAGGTCCTTTATTTCCCTGTAGTAAAGCAGGGCAAGAGGATGTATCTTTATGTAATTGGCTATTATAAACTCCTCCCTTGCAAGTCCTACTCCATCGTTGGGAAGGGAAGAGTATCTAAAGGCAGATTCTGGATTTCCTACGTTCATCATTATTTTTGTCTGTGTTTGTGGAAGATTTTCAAGGTTTATCTCCTGTACCTCATAGGGTACAAAGCCTTCGTAGATATAGCCAACCTCGCCCTCGGCGCAAGAGAGGGTTACTTCCATGCCTGTCTTTAAGATTTCCGTTGCCTTATGGGTACCAACTACCGCTGGTATTCCAAGCTCCCTTGCCACTATGGCTGCGTGGGCTGTTCTTCCTCCCCTATTGGTTACTATGCCAGAAGCCTTTTTCATGATGGGTTCCCAATCAGGGTCTGTTATATCGGTAACCAGTATTTCCCCCTCTTGGAATTGATTAGCATCCTTTAGGTCGTATATTACCCTTACCTTTCCATGGGTTATTTTATCTCCTACGGCAATTCCATAAACTATTCTTTTCCTTATTCTTTCCTCCAACGGCTCTGTAAATCTATAAACTCTGAGTATATTTTCTTGCTTTCTTGAATGGACTGTTTCTGGCCTTGCTTGAACGATAAAGAGCTGATTTAGAATGCCATCCTTTGCCCATTCTATATCCATGGGCATCCATCTTCCACTTTTTTTAGAATAGTATTCCTCTATTAATATTCCCCATCTTGCCAATTGAAGGATTTCTTCATCGCTAAGGGCAAATTGCTTTTGATCTTGCAATGGTACATTTACTATTTTTACCCTTTCATGACCTACGCCATATACCATTTTTCTGTCTTTTCTTCCCAGTTTTTTCTCTATTATTGCCGAATACCCAGCCTGCAAGGTAGGCTTAAAGACCATGTATTCATCGGGTGTAACCATACCTTGCACAAGAAGCTCTCCAAGACCGTATGCGGCGTTTATAACCACCACATCCCTAAAGCCAGACTCCGTATCTATGGTAAACATCACACCCGAGGCGCCCATATCGGACCTTACCATTTTTTGAACACCCATGGCTATACCCACCTTAAAGTGGTCAAAGCCAAAGGATTCCCTGTAGGATATGGCTCTATCGGTAAAAAGGGAGGCAAAGCCGTTTTTCACCGCCGTAAGCACGTTTTCCGCACCCACCACGTTTAGATAGGTTTCTTGCTGTCCAGCAAAAGAGGCATGGGGCAAATCTTCTGCCGTTGCCGAAGATCTTACTGCCACATCCACCGCAAAGGATCCATACTTTTCGGAAAGCTTTTGATAGTACTCTTTTATACCCTCCTCTATTTCCTTTGGAAATTCGCCCCCTTTAATAAGCTCCCTTATTTGATGACCTCTCCTTGCAAGATCCTCTAC
>CALLAD010000060.1 GCA_938002625.1 uncultured Aquificaceae bacterium | reverse complement strand
ATTACCTATAGCATAGAATAGAAAGGAAAGTTCTATATCAGAAAGTTTAGGGAAAGCGTTGAAGGTTTCATAGGTTTTTACGCATGCCCAGTTAGTCCAATGTTTTACCTCTGGGTCTTCTATCCTTCTTTCATAACCACCTAAATACATGGAAAGCACAGCCATTGCAAGCCTTTCATTTCCTTGGGGATATAAATTCTCCAATTCTTTAAGCGCTCTTTCCTTTTTCTCGGGAGTTATCTTAGAAAAATCCCTTATGAATTGTTCTTTCCACCTTTTGTACTTTATAAAATCATAGTGGGGAGGCTTCAACCCGTTTCCTCGGATCTTTCATACTCTGGGCATTCAAGGGTAGTAAGGTCCACATCTGGGATTATTTCCTTTGTATCTGTATGATAACCGCAGACAAAACAATTGATAGAAATTGCGTAGCCTACGTGGATATGTCCTATATCCCATCCACATAAGGGGCACTCTCCCTCTCCAGCCTTAAGAAGTTCCATAAGCCTGTTTCCGTTTTTTAATTCCCTTTGAATATGCTTTACACGGTCTATGGCTTTTTGAACTTCCTCGCTGTTCCATTCAGAGCCACATTCAAGACATCTATACTCAGCGTAACTACCCTCCTTTATAAGCCTAATAACTTTACTTGAGCCGCATCGGTCATCTATGCATATTTCTCCTATTAGCTTTCTTCCCAGTTTATCAAGGATGTTTTTGAAGTCTTCTTGATTAAGCTTCATGGGTATGTCGTAGGTTTTATAGCCACAACATTGGCATTCGGCTTCTACTCTTGGATAGGGTTCATCATACTCACAAACCACAAGAGCCTTTCTTTTACAATGGGGGCAAAGTTCCATATGTTTTATACATATCATCTTTACCCTCCTTTAAACCTAAAGGTTATTATACCTGTTTGAACCACTTTTTCTCCTATGGCTTCAAACCTTATACCTTTCACAAACTCTATCATTTTTTGATCCACCTGAGGTGAGCCGCTTTTTTGGATTACCTGAACCTTGGAAACTACTCCAGAAGGTTCAACCCATATCCTTAATTTTAGTGGGCTTAGGGGCTCATCGGAGTATATACTTGGGAAGGGTGGAACGTACACCGTTGCCCTTCCAGAGCTGGAAATACCAACACCCGAAGGCGAAACCACGGCCACAATATCACCCAAATCTACTCCTCTAACACCTTCCTTCTCTACCTCTTTTTCTCTACCCTTTATTCTTTGTTCTATTTCTCGGAGTATTGAAACATCCTCTTTTGGTGTTCCAGCGGGCACCTGTATATCTCCCACTTCCCTTTTAACCTCCATAGGAGAAGACTCCATCTTTCCTTGTCCCCTTTTTACTATACCCTCTCCAGCTTTTGGTTTTTCTTGGGTTGCACCCTTACCACCCGCAAACCTTATTTCTTCTACTGGTCTTTCCATTTCTTCCAAGTAAACTTGCATTGGTGTGGCTTTTTGTTGTATTTCAATCTTCACAAAGAGATATAAAGAAAGCAGGGTAAAGATTATTAAGTTCAAAACAAGGGAGCTTGCCAAATATAGTAGTCTTTCTATGTGTTTTTCTATGACCATTATAGATTATAGTATAATTCCTTCAGCAAAAAATTCACTATTCTTAAAAATATAATGGATATTGAAAAGCTAAAAGCCATACAGATAGAGTGTGCAAAAAAAGTAATTCAGAGGGATGCCTTTGAAAAATTGGAACTGGTGGGTGGTATAGACCTTACCTTTGAGAAAATGCAGGATAATCCTACCCGTGCTTGGGCTTCCCTTGTTGTCCTAAGGCTTAAGGATTTTAAGGTAGTTTATCAAAAGGTCATAGAGGGGGTGGTGGATTTTCCTTATATTCCTACCTTTTTGGCTTTTAGGGAGCTTCCTTTAATGCTAAGACTTTATCAGGAAGCAGAGGTTAAGCCAGATGTGTTTTTTATAGATGGGCAAGGCGTAGCACATCCAAGGGGCTGTGGTATAGCTTCTCATTTTGGAGTTGCAACAAACAGCGTAAGTGTGGGTGTGGCAAAGAAAAGGCTATTTGGGTATTTTAGAGATCTTGGAGACAAAAGGGGAAGCTATGCATATCTTACCTATAGGGGGCAAGTGGTGGGAGCTGCCGTAAGAACAAAGGATAATACAGAGCCCATATATGTTTCTGTGGGGCATCTAATTAGCCTAAGTACGTGCATAGAACTTGTTTTAAGAACTTCCCTTTACCGAATACCAGAACCCACAAGGCTTGCCCATAATCTACTTCAGAAGGTAAGAAAGGGTTTAAAATAGTTTTCCATGTACTTCCAAGACATAATAATGACCCTTCAAAGGTTTTGGGCAGACAAAGGTTGTGCCCTTTGGCAACCCTACGATATAGAAACAGGTGCTGGAACAATGAACCCAGCTACCTTTTTAAAGGTATTAGGTAAAAGGCCTTGGAATGTGGCTTATGTAGAACCTTCCAGAAGACCAAAGGATGGAAGATATGGAGAAAATCCCAACAGACTTCAGCACTATTTTCAATTTCAAGTTATTCTAAAACCAGCACCAGAAGACCCACAAGGTTTGTTTTTGGAAAGCCTAAGGGCTCTTGGCATAGATCCAGTAGAGCATGATATAAGGTTTGTAGAGGATGACTGGGAATCTCCCACCCTTGGAGCTTGGGGGCTTGGATGGGAAGTATGGCTTGACGGAATGGAAATAACCCAGTTTACCTATTTCCAACAAGCTGGAGGTCTTGACCTTGAGGAGATCTCGGTGGAGATAACTTATGGACTGGAAAGGATAGCCATGTACCTTCAAGACGTGGATAGTGTCTTTGACATTAAATGGAACCAATGGCTTACCTATGGGGATGTTTTTAAAATTTCCGAATATCAATGGAGTGTTTATAACTTTGAAAAATCAGATCCTCAGATGCTCTTTGAACTGTATGAAATTTACGAAAGGGAGGTAAAAAGGCTTTTAGAGGAGGGCTTAGTTTTACCCGCTTACGATTACCTTCTTAAGTGCTCCCATACCTTTAATCTCCTTGATGCAAGGGGGGTAATTTCTGTACAAGAAAGGGCAAGGTATATAAGAAGGATGAACTCCTTAGCCCAAAGGGTGGCAAAGCTATATCTGGAAACCATAGAGGGAGAAGTGCTAAAGCTCTAATCTAATAGATTTACGCTTACAACCCTTTTATAAATATTCCTAAGATCCTCCCTTTCCAAGTAATTCTTTGCTATTGAATTAATATGCCAATCCTTACCATCATCCCTTCTAATACGATGAACAGCATGATATATCACTATATCTCCCTTTTCTATTCCACCATAGATCATTACATGGCCCTTCATGAATATAAGAGTCCTAAAGGGTGGCAAAGAGCTCAATAGTATTTTGAATTCCTCATAACTGGAAAAACTATTGGCTACAACCCTTCCTATTTTTTCTTGTTGAGCAGAATTTCTTGGAAGCTCAAGACCAAAAAGGGCATAAAGGCTTTGCACAAGGGAAGAACAATCCCACCTTCCTTCCTTCCCTCCCCAATCATAAGGAACACCAACAAGGCTTTCTAAAATTTCTTTAATTCTCCTTTGATCAAAGTTTAAATAACCTTCCTCCAAGCCATCCCCTTTTTCTATCCACATGGTTTTTAAATTGGGAAGAATTAACATATAACGATTATCTCTTTTCCTTTCGTAGGGAATTTTAGAACCAAGCCCAAAAACAATACCACCCACTTCTACCCTCCCCTTTGCCACCACTAAAAAGGGCTTCTGAAGGATTTCCAATAGTGTATTTCTATTGCTTATGAAAACATCCCTTTTTCTCACCCATCCCCTCATAAAGGGAGCATGAACATATAACCATTCTCCATCCTTTGAAGTGTGAAGTATAGCCAAGGGCGTAAAAGGTTCAAGAAGCGTATATTGGTTATAGTCTATTCTTTGATTTCCCTTATGTATGGTTGTATTGCTTGGATACATGCGCATATTTGTCCTTCTTAAAGTCCATCCAAATTTAACTTGCACAATTTCCCTTATGTCTTCAATGTTTGTATTGGCTATAAGCCTTTCAAGATCTTCTTTTCTAAATTCCCTATTTTCCCAAAATAGACGCCCAGCTGGAAATTGGCTTTCTTCTATCCATTCCCTTATTTGCCTTCCCTCAATAACCACTGGAAAGTCTTCTATTCTTTTCATGTAATCTATGGTGGAGTATGCCTGTTGATTTATAAAGAACACGTTAATGGCATGGCAAAGGTTTATAACCAGTAGGAGCATCAAAACTATCATGATAAGTAAGATTATAAAAGGAGCACTTTTGAAAATTGCTTGGGGAATTTATGCAATGTTTTCTCTTTTGTGTTTGTGGTGAGTGGATTTAGTTTTTGTAAATGGATACTCACTAAACATCCGCGAACCTATTTTTGAGTTTATGTCTTTCTAATTTAGATGTATCAATG
>CALLAD010000059.1 GCA_938002625.1 uncultured Aquificaceae bacterium | reverse complement strand
TCAATTCCCAAATGGTCTGGCTCGTATCCCTCTTGCAAAGTATATCCGTAGTTTTCGTAAAGCTTTAAAAGTTGCTCCCTATCCACAATTCTATAGTCCCTTTCTAAAAGGGAAACTTCCTTCTCCAAAAAATCAAGCTCTTGCTCCAGCCTTCTTTTTACTATATGGTCAATTATGCTAAGGATATGCTTAGAATAATCCGATTGAGAGAGATTATTGCATAGGGTGTTAAGATAATAAAGGTCTTTTCCCAAGAAAACCTCGGAGAAGGCATAGTAGAAAAAAGAAAGGGACTTAAGCTCTTCCATCTTTTACCTCGTCTTTCCCAAAAAATAAAAAGGAGGAGGAGCAAACCTCCTCCCTTAGGCTGTTTCATAAGTATAAATTTATGCCTTTACAACCTTTACGTTGCCACTGTAGAAGGCGGCACCACAACTATATAAATCCACAAGGGGATAAGCCACTCCAGTAGGAAGAGTCGTACCATGACAAGCAGCTGCGTAAGGGGCTCCCGTATCTCTCTTGGGATCAGAAAGTAGTCTATTTCCATCCACAATCTTTATGCTTCCATGCAAAGCCTTTATCCTCCACTCTGGAAAGTCTTTAAATCTTGCTAAGCCAAGCAACGCCTTTTCTGGGTTTTGTATTTCAACGGGTACTTTGTAGACACCAGAATGGCACCAGTGCCCATAAGTACTGGATATGGCTACTGTTCCCTGTCTTATTCTGTTAGTTACATAAGCCCTGATCTTGTACTCTATTTTTCTACCAGCTATATCTACAACCCAGTCATCATATCCAGGTGCTAAAACTTTCACGTAGTCTCCTTGCTTTATACCAAGCTTCTGAGCATCCACTGGGTTTATCCATAGCATATTCTCTGGTTCCGACTCAAGGGCCCATATATAGTTCATTGTTCTTGACTGGGTATGTACCACTGGTTTATAGGTTATTAGTTTAAAGGGATACTCTTGCTCTACTTTATCTGGGTCGAAACCCTGATACTGACCAGCTTCTCTTAGAGACACATACCTGGGAAATCCGCTAACCATATATTTGCCAGTTATGGGATTGCGCCTTAAGGCAAGGTCTTCAAAGTAGAACCTTACCATACCGCTTTCATTTAATGGGAATTTATATAGGTTTCCTTCAAAGTGATCCTCGTAGCTAATGAAGAAACCACCCCTGGAAAGTAGATAGGCTACCTTTGGCCATTCCTCGGGAGATACGGCATTTTTGTATTTGGCTATCGGGTAGTTCTTTTCCACAAACTCTACATCCTCTTTGTTGGGCTGTATTTTATAACCCTTGGATTCAAGGTCATGTACAACGTTTGCAATTTGTTTTAATTGAAAGTCCTCCGCTACCATAAGAGGATAAGTTTTACCCTCGTTTGGTCCCATGCCCTTTATTCCTCCTTCTCCCCAAAGAGGAGATCCAAGCTTCCTTCCAACGTCTATGCAGAAGGTTTCAAACTGTATAGACCTACCATCGGGTGTTTTATCGGTTAGAGGTTCTATGACGGCAGTCCTTATAGCATTGAAGAAGAAGTAGTGGTAAAGGGCATGCACTCCTGTATGACCCTCTGCATAGGTTACGTCTGGTACTATGTAGTCTGCAAAGTAGGAGGTATCATCTATTACTGTTGTTACGGCTATCCATAAGCCTATCTTCTTAGTATCAAGGAGTAGGTCTTTATATTGTAAATGTGCTGGATAGGTAAAGAGTGGGTCCGCAAAGTACTGAATAACGGCAAAAGGTATTCCAGCTTTCTTTTGGTCGTAGGGATAATCGTGGGCCATAGAGGGAATAGCTCCGCTTATATGATACTTTCCTCCTACAAACTTAAACCATGGCATCTTGGCTGGATAAGGGTTCTTGCCCTCCATTTTGGCCTTGTAGTAGAAAGCTGTTTCCTCGTAGTTCTTAGCTGTCCTGTGGATTTTTAAGCCCCATGGTTTTCTGCCACCGCCAAGATCGTACCTACCTTCGTTTCTTTTGGCGGTTCCAACCCTCCAAATCATTCCACCTTTGTGCCCTATATTACCTATAAGCATATTTATGGCTTCTATTAAATAACCTGTTATAGCACCATTTAGGTGCATAACTGCTCCTCTGTAAGAAACTAACGCCGCCCTCTTTCCATAAAAGGCAAGCTCATCGGCAGTCTTTATCACATCATCGGGATTTACACCAGCCATCTTGCACCAATCTTGTATTGTTTCTGTATATACAAAATCTTTTAGAAGTTGTAAAGCTGTTGTTACATAAACGGTGGATCCATCTTTTAGCTTTACTTCTAAGCCCTTTGTCTTCTTGGGATACTTGTTAGCCCTCTTGGGGTCTATATCCTCTCCATCGTAAAGCTCGTTGGGTATTTCTTTTGCTTGAGCGTATTCGTCCATGAGTATGTAGGCGGATTTTGATTGAGTGTTTGCCTTAAGGCTACCAGTAGCCTTATCCACCACCACATATTCATTGTCTGAACCTATGCCAAGATCGCTTGCCCT
>CALLAD010000058.1 GCA_938002625.1 uncultured Aquificaceae bacterium | reverse complement strand
TAGAGGTAATGGGACTAAGAAGGGATGAACACCCAAGGGTTTATGAGAAGATAGAGATTGTCTATAGGGTTTATGGTAAAAATATAGATAAAAAAGCCGTGGAAACCGCCATAAAGCTATCCTTAGAAAAATACTGCAGCGAACATGCCATGCTTAGCAAATCATCCCACATAGAGGCACGCTTTGAGGTAATTGATGAGGCTTAAAAACTTCTGGAGAGAAAATAAAAAAGCCCTTCTTTCTTACATGATGGTGGGATACCCCGATTATGAGGCATCCCTTGAGGCTTTTAGGATAATCCTGAGGGAAGGAACAGATATTTTGGAAATAGGCTTTCCCTTTTCCGATCCAGTGGCCGATGGACCAACCATCCAAAAAGCCCATGAAGTGGCCTTAAAGAATGGCATAAAGTCGGAGCATGTTTTTGAGCTCTCCTCCCAACTCAGAAGGGAATTCCCAAAACAGCCCTTTTTGCTCATGACTTACTACAATCCCATATTCAAAATTGGCCATGAAAGATTCTGTAAAAGGGCAAAGGATTCAGGTATAGATGGTTTTATAGTGCCAGACCTTCCCCCAGAGGAGGCAGACCCATTAAAAGAAGTTTGTCAGTATTTTGAACTTTCTTTGGTATTCCTTGCATCCCCCACCAGCACCGATAAAAGATTAAGGCTTATATGTGAAAAGTCCGATCATATGGTTTATTTTGTATCCCTTACTGGCACTACTGGAGCGAGGGATAATATCCCACTGGAAAGGTTAAGGGAAAGGGTTAGAGTTTACAAATCCCTTTGCGATAAGCCAGTGGTTGTTGGCTTTGGTATCTCAAAGGCTGAGCAGGTTAAAGAAATCTCCCAATTTGCAGAAGGAGTGGTTGTGGGTAGCCATCTTGTAAAGCTATGTGAAGGGAGAAATTTTGAAGATTTGAAAAATAGCGTGAGAGAATTAAAGGCTGCTTTGTAATACAATATTAAAATATTATGCTTTTCTGGAAAAAATCCAAGGAAGAGAAGCTTGCAGAGGAAGGAAACAAAGAAGCTATCCTTAGCCTAATAGAGAAAGGCAAAAAGGAAAGGGCAATAGAGATACTTGAGAGGTTTAAGGATAGGGAAGACTTAAGGAGAATACTCTTTAGGCTTTATATGGAAGAGGGTAAATATTACTATGCCTATCAACTTATAGAGCACTACGACCCAAGCCTTGCCACATCAAAGGAAAAAGCCCTTATATATGAAAGGGTAGGAGAGCTTGAAAAGTCTGCTCAAGAGTACGCAAAGCTTGGAGATTGGGAAAGCTTAAGGAAAGCTGGTGAACTTCTATGGCAAGCAAAAAAGCCCCAAGAAGCCCTTGAATTACTCAATCGTTCCTTGAAGGTAGCACCACCCTTTAAAAGGGAAGAAATAGAAGAGCATATAAGAAAGATAAAAGAGGAGCTTGGCCTTGTACAAAAGGAAAGCCTCTTAGAGAGGCTGCGCAAAGGTTTACAGAAAACAAAAGAAGCGGTAGAATTCAAAATAATATTCGCTGGAAGAAGTATAGATGAAGAGCTTTTTGAAGAATTGGAGGAAAAGCTAATAAAAGCAGACGTTGGAGCAAAGACTTCCTTGCAAATAGTGGAGGAATTAAGAAAAGAAGCAATAAGGAAAAATTTAAAAACTTCCGACAAGCTTTTTGATTACTTTAAAAACCTTATACTTTCCCAAATATCCAAGTGTGAAGGAAGTTTAAAGGAGAAAGATACGAGCATTTATCTCTTTCTTGGAGTAAATGGGTCTGGAAAAACCACAAGCATAGGAAAGATAGCCTATAAGCTTACAAGAGAGGGGAAAAAGGTGCTTCTTGTGGCGGCGGATACCTTTAGGGCAGCAGCCATAGAACAGCTTGAGGTTTGGGCTAAAAGGAGCGGTGCCCACTTGGTAAAAAAGGAAGAGGGTACAGATCCAGCGGCCGTTGTTTATGCAGCAATGGAAAAGGCTAAGGAGGGAGGATACACCCATATCCTTATAGACACGGCTGGAAGATTACACACAAAGGAACCCTTAATAAGAGAGCTAAGGAAAATAAGGGATGTTATAAGAAGGTTTTTCCCAGAGGAACCCACGGAAACCCTTTTGGTACTGGATGCCACCATAGGTCAAAATTCCCTGCAGCAGGCAAGAATCTTCAAAGAAGCCCTTGATATAACGGGAATAATACTAACAAAGCTTGATGGTTCAGCCAAAGGTGGTGCGATAATACCCATATGTAAAGAGTTAAACATTCCCATAAAACTAATAGGAGTGGGAGAGGGCATAGAAGATTTACAACCCTTTGTCGCCAAGGATTTTGTAGAGGAGCTCCTGTCTTAGGAGGATGGGCATGCTTTTTGAAGAGCTTATAAAGCCCCCAGATATTCCCAATGGCACCTTTGAAATTCCTACAATGCCCCTTAGGGACCTTGTGCTTTTCCCCTCTATGGTTGTTCCCCTTTTTGTGGGCAGGGATTTTTCCATAAGGGCTATAGAAGAAGCCCTTAAGAAGGATAAGCTCATATTCCTCGTGCTTCAGAAGGATAAAAACATAGAAGTGCCAACAAAGGAAGACCTTTACCCAGTGGGCACGATAGCCCATATTATAAGGTCCGCTCCCATAGAAGAAAACAGGCTAAAGATATTGGTACAGGGAATAAAGAGGGCAAGGCTTATTGAATATAGGCAGGCGGGAGATTACTATACAGCCCTTGTGGAACCTATAGAGGAGAAGGAGCTTGATTTGGAAAGCTTATCCGATGAAATAAAGGCTTACGTAAAGTCTATAAAGGATCAGCTTGATATAGCCGTATCCCTTGGTAAGCAGGTTATACCAGACCTTTTGATGCTCATAAAGGATCTGGAAGATCCTGGGAAGGTGGCAGATCTTACCGCATCCCTTTTAGATATAAAGGCTGCCGATGCCCAGAAGGTCTTGGAAAGCTTTGATCCAATAGAAAGGCTAAAAATAGTCCATGACCTACTTCAAAGGGAAGTAAGCCTTTTGGAAGTGCAAAGCAAGATAAGGGGAATAGCAAGGGAAAGGATAGAAAAGGAGCAAAGGGAATATTTCTTAAGGCAACAGCTAAAGGCTATACTGGAAGAGCTCGGAGAAGGGGATGAGAGAAAGGCGGAAATAGAGGAATACAGAAAAAAGCTAAGCAAATTAAAGCTTTCAAGGGAGGCAAGGGAAGAAATAGAAAAGCAAATAAAAAGACTGGAAAAGCTCCATCCAGAGTCTGCTGAAGCGGGAGTGATAAGAACTTGGCTTGATTGGGTTCTTGACCTTCCTTGGAATAAAAGCACAAAAGATAGATACCACATAGACAAAGTAAGGGAAATATTGGATAGAGATCATTACAACTTGGAGAAGGTAATGGATAGAATAGTGGAATATTTGGCCGTAAAAAAGCTTACAAAGGGCAAAAGCCAGACGGTACAGATTCTCTGTTTTGTTGGACCCCCAGGCGTAGGGAAAACCTCCTTGGGAAAATCCATTGCAGAAGCCCTTGGCAAAAAGTTTACACGTATAGCCCTTGGTGGAATAAGGGATGAAGCAGAAATTAGGGGACACAGAAGAACCTACGTGGGAGCCATGCCAGGAAGAATAATCCAAGCCATAAAACAGACTGGCACAAAAAATCCCTTAATAGTGCTTGATGAAGTGGACAAGCTTTCCTTTTCCTTCCAAGGAGACCCAGCGGCAGCCCTCCTTGAAGTTCTTGACCCAGAACAAAATAAAAATTTTGTAGACCTATACATAGGCATACCCTTTGACCTTTCCGAAGTATTCTTTATATGCACCGCCAACCGAGTAGACACCATACCAAGACCCTTACTTGATAGAATGGAAATTATTTATCTTTCTGGATATTCGGAAGAAGAGAAAGTATTCATAGCAAGGAATCATCTTCTTCCCAAGCTTTTACCAGACCATGGCTTTAAGGATTGGGAGGTTATCTTTGATGACGAAGCTTTGCTGGAAATAATAAGGGGATACACGAGAGAATCTGGAGTAAGGAACCTGCAAAGGCAAATAAGCTCCATTCTTAGGAAGTTAGCCCTAAGGCGTTTAAAGGGGGAAAAGCCACCCTTTGAGGTAAAGGCTAAGGATATAAAAAGCTACCTTGGAGTTTCCAAAAGGCATACCATATCGGAAGAAAAGCCCATGGTGGGCATAGCCGTCGGCCTTGCATGGACGGAAGTGGGGGGCGAAATAATGATAATAGAAGCCACAAAGTTTAAAGGAAAGGGAAGTCTTATACTCACAGGCTCCCTTGGTGATGTTATGAAGGAATCCGCTCAAGCTGCCTTATCTTACATAAAATCAAGGGCAGAAGATTATAAAATAGATCCAGAGGTATTTTCCCAGTTTGATGTGCATATACACGTGCCAGAGGGAGCAGTGCCAAAGGATGGACCATCCGCTGGAATAACCCTTGCGGTAGCCCTCCTTTCCCTTTTTACAGGAAAGGAAGTAAGAACAAACATAGCAATGACTGGCGAAATAACCCTAAGGGGAAGAGTTTTACCCGTTGGCGGCCTAAAGGAAAAAATCCTTGCGGCAAAGAGGGCCGGAATATACCAGGTAATACTACCATCAAAGAACAAGGAAGAGGTAATGGAAGATTTACCTCCCTACGTACGCGATAAGATGACCCTACATTTTGTGGAGCATCTTGAAGAGGTTTTTAGTATAATTTTTGAAAAAAATTAAGGAGGTGAAAAGGAAGTGGCAATAGTTGAAGTTTTGGATAATGAGTCCTTTGAGAAGGCTTTTAAAAGGTTTAAGAGAATCGTAGAAAAGGAAGGAATACTTACAGAGGTAAAAAGGCGTCAATTTTACGAAAAACC
>CALLAD010000057.1 GCA_938002625.1 uncultured Aquificaceae bacterium | reverse complement strand
ACTTAACCTAACTTGCAAGTTTGATTTCTATTTTGAAGGAGACCCTATAGATTTATTTCTTAAGTACTATCACTCTCAACCTGTTCCTTACGCTTTTTATCTCAACCTTAATGATTTTTATTTAGTCAGTGGCTCTATGGAGCTTTTTTTAGAAAAGAGGGGGGATTCTATAGTTAGCAAGCCCATAAAAGGGACTGGTAATAGCAAGGAAGAGCTTGAAAATAGCCAGAAGGATAAGGCGGAAAACCTTATGATAACGGACATGGTTAGGAATGACCTTTCAAGGATTGCCCTTCCTAATAGTGTAAGGGTTGAGGAACTTTTCAAGATAGAAGAGTTTAGAACCCTTTTCCAAATGCACTCTACCGTAAGGGCTAAAACAAAGGAAAATATGAAAAAAATACTACTGGAGACCTTTCCCCCAGCTTCTGTGGTGGGAGCTCCAAAAAGAAAGGCTGTAGAAATTATAGACCTCCTTGAACCCCATAATAGGGAGTTTTACTGTGGATGCGGTGGTTTAGTAAAAGATGAAGAATTTACCCTTAGCGTGCTTATAAGAAGCGTAATAGGTTCTGGAAAAAAACTTTCTTATTATGCCGGCGCTGGTATAGTTTGGGATTCTGTGCCAGAAAGGGAATGGGAGGAGGTATTGATTAAGACCAAAGCCTTCTGGTTTAAAATAGAGAAAGCATGAAATTTATACCACCGCAGGAGAGGTTTTTCAATTTTGAGGATTCGGAAAAGCTAAAGGATTTCTTCATAAAAGCCTGCGAAAGCTTCAAAAACTATAGGTTTATAATGCTACCATCCATAGAAGTCTATAGCCATGAGCTTTATGGGGATAAACCCTTTATAATAGGAAACCTCCTTGATGGAAGCCTCTTGTGTTTAAGGGGGGATTGGACTGTTAGCCTTGCAAGGTTTTTAAGCCTACAAAGAGATCTTTCTCTTCCCTTAAGGGTATTCTATTGGGGCAATGTTTTCTCAAAAACTGGCAGCTTAGAAAGTTATCAGATAGGAGTTGAACTTTTGGGAGATCCTTCCTTAGAGGCGGAGGTAGAAGTTCTACAAAAGATAGGGGATTATTTAAAAGCTTGTGGTTTTGAAGAGCTCACCCTTAGCCTTGGGCATGTGGCCATAGTAGAAGAGCTTTTAAAAAGATTTGGCTTATCTTATAAACAAGCCCTTTTGGAAAAAAACTTTTCTGCTTTGCACCATGTACCCCCCTTAAGGGATCTTTTACTTGCACACGGTGGTCTTGAAGTAATTGATGATTTTGAAAAGAAATATCCAGAGTTTTATCCCTACTGCCAAAGGCTTAGAGAAATTGCAAGTAAATTAAAGGGTTTTAACATAGTTTTTGACCTTTCGGAAATTAGACCAAAAGAATACTACACAGGCCTTGTTTTTGAGTTTTTCCATCCAAAAATTGGCTATCCCATAGCGGGTGGCGGTAGGTATGATGGGCTTTACAAAAACCTTGGAAGGGATATATGTGCCTTTGGTGGTGCCGTGTACCTTGACCTTTTATTGGAGGTCTAAAAAGCTATCCAAATGGGAAAGTCTTTCCCAAGGTAAGCCTTCTTTCCCAAAGTGCCCATAGCAGGCAGTTTGTTTATATATAGGCTTTCTTAGGTCTAAGAATTCTATCATCCTCTTGGGGTTTGTGGGAAAAACTTCAAGAAGCCTTGCCTTTATCCTTTCTTTGTCAGCCTTTTCTGTCCCATAGGTTTCTATATCAAAGGCTATAACTTCACTAAGACCAAAGGCATAAGCCATTTGGACCATACACCTTTCCGCCAAGCCGCTTGCTACCACATGCTTTGCCATCATCCTTGCAAGATAAGAAGCAGTCCTATCGGTCTTTGTTGGATCTTTTCCAGAAAAGGCACTACCACCAGAATAGGCAACATCACCATAAGCATCGGAAACTATTTTCCTGCCTGTTTGACCAACATCCGCCGCTGGGCCGCCAAGCACAAACCTGCCAGAGGGATTTACAAGTATCCTTGTTTCTTTCTGTATTAATCCCTTAGGAATTAACTTTTTAACGGCTTCTTCTATAACAAAATCCCTTAGCTTATCCAAGGATATGTCTGGGTCGTGTTGACAAAAAACTATAACATCCTTGACAAAAAGGGGCTTGTTATCCTCGTATACCACCGTGCTTAAAACCTTTCCATCGGGACGTAAAAAGGGGGCCTTACCAGATTTTCTTAAATGGGATACCTTTTTTGAAATAGAATGGGCAAGGCTAATGGGAAGAGGCATGTAGCTTTCCGTATCTGTACAAGCGTAACCCACAACGGTGGCAGTATCTCCAGCTCCCTCGGAAGATATTCCCAAAACTATATCGGGGCTTTGTTCTTCTATAGAGGTTAAAACGGCAGAAGAATCAGCATCAAAGCCGTATTCTGGCCTACTATAGCCAACTTCTTTAATGGTTTGACGCACCACACCTGGTATGTCCACGTAGCCTTCTGTAGAAACATGACCAGCTACCAGGGTCATACCAGAAATAAGAAGAATTTCAAGGGATACTCTACTGTACGGATCTTTCTTTATAAACTCGTCAAGAAGAGCATCCGCTATAAGGTCTGCTAATTTATCAGGGTGCCCCTCCATGGGAGATTCGGCAAATTTTATGGTTCTTCCCATGGAGGTTTATTATAAATTATTCAAGTATCTCAAGAACCACCCTTTTGTTCATTCTTCTTCCCATAGAGGCAAGGATGGTTCTAAGAGACCTTGCTACACGCCCGCCTTTGCCTATAACCTTTCCAAGGTCTGCTTTGTCAACCCTTAGTTCAATAACTACAGTTTTTTCTCCTTCAATTTCCTGCACATTGACCTTTTCGGGATAATCCACAAGGGATTTGGCTGTAATTTCTACTATGTCTCTTAGTTGGCTCATGCTTTACCTCCTTAGAGTATTTTTGCGTTTTTGAGTATACTTTTTGCTCTGTCTGTAAGTTCTGCACCCTTACTTAACCAATCTCTTAATTTGTCCTCTTTGACTTCTATAAGCTTTTTATTTACTGGATCATAAGTGGCTATCACATCAACCACTTTGCCATCTCTTGGAGCCTTGGCATCTGCTACCACTATTCTATATATGGGATGATGTCTTCTTCCGTATCTGGAAAGCCTTATTCTCAATGCCATTCTTTTTCCTCCTTACCTAACAGAAGATTTATTATACATTATTTTCTCACAGAATTCAACACTACACTAAGGGAGGAAAGAGCCATCATAAGCCCCGCTATCTCGGGCTTTAGGTATATACCCTTACTGTATAACAAACCAGCCGCTATGGGTATACCTACAAGATTATAAAAGAAAGCCCAAAATAGGTTTTGTTTTATCCTTGCCATTGTTTTATCCTTTAATTCAAAAAAGCTTTTTATCCCCTCTATACCCTTCAGTAGTATAACATCTCCAGCCCTTTTTGCCATATCTGTACCCGACCCAATAGCAAAGGATATATCCGCTTGTGCCATAGCTGGAGCATCGTTTATACCATCACCCACCATACCAATCCTTAACCCCTTTCTCTTTAGCTCTATTAACTTGTTTAGCTTGTCCTCTGGCTTTACCTGTGCTATGTAGTTTATTTTCAACTTTTCCGCAACCATCCTTGTTCTTTCTTCCTTATCTCCCGTTAACATAAGAAGGTCTATACCTTTCCTTTTAAGAAATTCTATAACTTCCATAGCTTCTTCTCTTACTTTATCCTCAAAGTAAAATTCCGCAAGCTTTAAATCTCCCTTGTATAAAGCCAC
>CALLAD010000056.1 GCA_938002625.1 uncultured Aquificaceae bacterium | reverse complement strand
GATTAATTTTCTCATGTAACGCCTTTGATCCTGCAAAGTTATGCGGTTTGCAGATAGGTAGTCCTCTATAATATTTTCTATAGGTTCACCCTTCATATCCCATTGGTATAGGACTAAAAAGGCATCCCTCCTTGCTTTTGGTTTGTATATCATCAAAGGTTTTTAAGTAAGTTTACCATTTCTATAACCGCTAAGGCTGTTTCCCAGCCTTTGTTTCCTTGTTTTGTACCAGCCCTTTCAATTGCTTGTTCAAGAGTATCGGCAGTAATAATGCCAAAACCCACTGGCTTGCCTGTTTCCAAGCTTATAATAGCAAGACCCTTTGATACTTCACTTGCTATATAGTCAAAATGGGGAGTTTGACCCCTTATTAAAACTCCAAGGGCTATAACACCATCCACCCTTTTTTTATTTACTAATTCTTTTACACCAAGGGGAATTTCCCAGGAACCTGGAACTCTTACCAATTGTATTTTATCCTCTTGGGCTCCATGCCTTATCAGGCAGTCTATGGCACCTTCTATAAGTCTGTCCACCAGCAAATGGTTAAATCTGCTGGCTACTATTCCAAAGCTAAAACCTTCCGCTCTTAGAAAACCTTCAAAGGTTTGCATCTCCTATCCTCCAATTGTCTATAAGTCTTGTATTACCCACCCATACGGCCAATAGTATTCTATCACCCTCTTTTACTTCCTCTACTGGTCTTAAATCGGGGTCGGTTACCTCCACATAGTCAATTTTTTTAATATGGGGATGCTTCATTATAAATTCCCTTATAGCCTCTTTTATTAACTTAGCATCCCTATCGCCGCTTTTTATAAGCTTTTCCGCCAGCAAAAAGGATCTATATAAAGAAAGAGCAGATTCCCTCTCTTCTGGTTTTAGATAAGTGTTTCTTGAACTAAGAGCAAGACCATCCTCATCTCTTACCGTTGGCACGGGTATAATTTCTAAGGGTATATTTAGGTCCTTTACTAACCTCTCTACTATTTTTAATTGTTGATAATCTTTCTCTCCAAAATAGGCTCTATCTGGCAAGATTATGTTGAATAGCTTTAGTACTACTGTACAAACTCCGCTAAAGTGAGATGGTCTAAACTCTCCCTCAAGTATATTGCTAAGACCTTGGATTTCTATGTTTATAAGGGGTTTTTCTGGATACATTTCCTCATCAAGTGGGGCAAAAACTATATCCACTCCTTCCTCTTCGCATATACTAAGATCTCGCTCCAAATCTCTGGGGTACCTTTCAAAATCTTCTCCTGCACCAAATTGAAGGGGATTTACATAGATGCTAACTATTGTTAAATCGTTTTGCATTTTAGACCTTCTAATAAGCTCTATATGTCCTTGATGCAAATAACCCATCGTAGGCACAAAACCTACAATACTATTGTTTTGACACCTTATGTTCCTCAGATAGTTCCTTATCTCCTTTATTTTCCTCAAAAGCAAAGTCATGGCTTATCCTATGATTATAACACAAGGATTAGATAAAATTGAAAAGGATAATGGTGTTTAAAGCCTAACGGATAGGCTTTCAGAGAGGATTCCCTCGTATGTATCTATAAGCTTATCAAAGGTTTTATCCCAAGAAAAGTTGGTTATAATATAGGAGCTAATTTTTTCCCTTAGATAAGGGCTAATAGAATCGCAAGCCCTTATTATGGCCTTGTATAGATCTTCTATATTTTCCCCCTTTGCCAAGAATTCTTTGAAAGGTTGACTTTCCAAATTCATATCAAAGGCCACAAGGATACATCCACACGCTTGGGCCTCAAGGAAAGAGAGTCCAAAGGTCTCCCTATAAGAGGCGCTAAGGTAAACATCACAGCTGGCATAAATCTTAGCCAATTCCTCTTCCTTTTGTATATATCCTAAGTAGCTAAGATTGGGCAACCTTTTGGAAAGATTTTCCACCTTTCTTCTGAGTGGGCCATCTCCAACTATGACAAGATGAAATAGGGAAGGATCAAAATATTGAAAGACTTCAAGCAAGAGGTTTATATTCTTATCCATGGATAATCTACCAGCATATATAAGCTTGTATTTTTCCCTTTCTATGCCCAATGATTTGTTAAAGTAGGGATCCTTCTTCCAAGGATTAAAAACTTCCCCATCTACCCCCAAGCTTATGCTGGTAACCTTTTCAAGACCAAAACCCCTTAGGAACTCTTCCAGTTTTTTTGAGGGTGTGATAATTAAATCCGCCTGTGTCAACTTTTTCTTTATGGTATATTCCATGAATACTTTTTTTAGTCTCTCTGGTCCAGGTAAAAGGGATAGGTCCGCTTTTATATCGGAGTGATAGAAGACGCTAAGGAGATAGCTTTTTGCCTTAAGGTAGGGTAAAAATTGATAACTTCCACCGACTTCCACTATATCTGGCTCTTCTTTTTTAAGTATTTCTTTTATTTCCGAAAGGGAAGAAAAAAACCTATAACCACCCGTTAAGGGCAAAGGAAAAGAGGAAAGCTCGTAAACTTTTGTAGATCCTATGTAGTACTCCTTTCTTTTTTTACCTGGAATAATGAGTACGTGGTCTATTTTCTTATCCTTAAGGTATTCAATTTTCCTTAAAAGATATCTTCTTATTCCCCCGCTTTTGTTATGAAAGTAGGGTGTTATATCAACCAACTTCATGCACAAGCCTCCCAAGTCCAGCAATAGCAAGCATATAATCTATGTAGGTTTTTCTCATGTCAAGGCTTTTAGCCTTATAAAAGGCTTCCTGAGACATGCTTTTATATAAGTTTTCGTTGCTTAAAAGCAAAGATAGCTTTTCTACGTAGTCCTCTTTTTTTGTTGCTATTAAGCCGTTTATTCCGTCCTCTACATGTTCGTGGGCAGCACCCTTTGAGCTTACTATTACTGGAAGACCACTTGCCATAGCCTCAAGTATTACCTGTCCATAAGTTTCTGTTTCCGATGGGAATAAAAATACGTGACTGCTGGCGTAAGCTTTTGCAAGTTCTTCTCCCATCATATAACCAGCAAGGTA
>CALLAD010000055.1 GCA_938002625.1 uncultured Aquificaceae bacterium | reverse complement strand
AAGAGGATTTCTATTATAGAAAGTCTATGTTCCTTTGGTTGCCTAAACCTTACCCTTCCCCTAAAAAACTCAAACTCTTTATACCACCCTTCCAGACCTTTCAACCAATTCAAGCAAAGTTCTTGCTCTCTCCATTAGCTTTGTATACTCTTCTATTTCTCCCATAGTCTGTGCCGTGGCTAATTTTTTCATTGATTGCTCAAATAGTTCCTTTTCCTTACCTGGGTCTATATCGCCTACGTTATAGGCTTCCTCGGCGAGTATTATTACCTTTTCTGGAGTAACATCCACTATGCCATAGGTTACCGCAATACCCTTTTCCCTTTGCCCATCAAAGTAAACAAGCCCGGGCTTGAGCATGGTCATGAGATACATGTGCTTTTCTAAAACTCCTATTTCGCCCTCTACCGTTGGAATGTTTACAGAGTTTACTTCCCTTGAAAAATGCAGGCCTTTTGGTGTTACTATTTCCACCTTTATCATGGCTGATAAAATTATAGCCTAAAAATTTTTGAAATAATACCACCTATATACCCAATAAAAAATCCAAGGAGAAAGGTCAAGACTACCAAAAGGCCCAAGGACATTTCAGGCAAAACATAATAGAAGCCTTTATAGGCTGGCGTTAATATAAGTGCTACCTTCTCTTGATTAAGAAAAATTAACATCCCTGAAATGCCTGCGGCAATGAATAATATTAAAAAGCTTAGAAATAACTTCATAGCATTCCCTCCTCTCTTTTTGCCACTTCAATTCTCCTTAAAACTTCCTCTCTTGCCGTGCCACCAAAGGTTTTTCTTCTATCGGCTACGTCTTTTGCATTTAAGAGATTTAGAGCATCTTCTTCGTAAAGGGAAGAGAACTTCTTAAGCTCTTCAAGGGTAAGTTCTTCTGGTCTTTTGCCTCTTTCCAGAAGATAGGAGGTAATAGAGCCAGCTACTTTATGGGCTTGGCGGAAGGGCATACCCTTCATAACTAAGTAATTAGCAAGGTCTGTCATAAGAGTAAAACCACCACTTGCCTTTTCCATGTTTTCCTTTTTTACTTCCATACCTTCCACAATAAGCATCATACCCTCAATGCAACCCTTTATGGTCCTTAAACTGTAAAAAAGTGGTTCCTTGTCTTCTTGAAGATCCCTATTGTACGCCATTGGTAAGCCTTTAAGAGTAGTAAGGAGGGCTATTAGGTTTCCATAAAGCCTTCCCGTTTTACCCCTTATAAGCTCAAGCACATCTGGGTTTTTCTTCTGGGGCATTATGGAGCTTCCAGTACATAGTCTATCGGGAAGCTCTACAAAATCAAACTCCTCTGTGGACCAAAGGATAAGGTCCTCAGCAAGCCTTGAAAGATGCATACCACAAACACTGCAAGCATACAAAACATCCAATATAAAATCCCTTTCTGCCGTAGCTTGAATAGAATTTCTACAAACTCTGTTAAAATTCAAAAGTTCTGCCGTATAAAACCTATCCAAAGGAAAATCCACTCCAGCCACTGCACCAGAACCAAGAGGTAAACAATCTGCCCTTCTATAGGCATTTAAAAACCTCTGCTCATCTTGTAGGAATATTTCCCTGTAAGCCAAAAAGTAATGGGCAAGCCTTATAGGTTGTGCTCTTTGAAGGTGGGTATAGGATGGTAATACTATTTCTACGCTCTTTTCCGCCTGTTTTACTAAGCTTTTCCTTAACTCTTTAAGAAGCTTAGATATCTCTAAGAGCTTATCCTTTATGTACAGTTTTTCATCGGTTGCCACTTGGTCATTCCTGCTCCTTGCCGTATGAAGCTTTCCACCTATATCACCAATTCTATTTATAAGCTCGGCTTCTATGTTCATATGCACATCTTCCAAACTTTCCTTAAAATCAAAATTTCCCTTCTCTATGTCTTCCTTTATGCTATCCAAGCCATTAATAATTTTTTGGGCTTCTTCCTCCTTCAAAACCCCTACCTTAAACAAAGTTTTGACGTGTGCCTTGCTCTGCTTTATATCCCAAAGGGCTAATTCCTTATCAAAGCTTACCGATTGGGTAAACTTCTCTACAAATTCTTCCGTTTTTTCTCTAAAACGCCCTTCCCAAGGTTTTTCCATAAGAGATTATTTTACTGGGAAATTGGCTTAAAATTCAGAAGCCTTGTTATAGGACTTGCTTGCAAAAGCAAAGAAATATTTTCATCAAAATTTCATAAAAAAAGCTTATGGTTATAATAAAACCCATTAAAAGGAGGTGTTGTATGAAAAGATACCTACTATTAACAGCCATAGCTGGATCACTTTTAGTATTCTCCTGTCAACAAAAGCCAGCAGAGCAACCTGCACAACAAGCTCAACCACAAGAAGCTCAAAAACCAGTAGAAACAAAAGAACAACCAGCCCAAGCAACCCAACAAGTAGCGGCTAAGGATATGGGAGATTTTGCCAAGCAAAAGGGGTGTTTTTCATGCCACGATATAAACAACAAAAAAGTAGGACCAGCCTTTAAAGAGGCAGCTAAAAGGTTTGCTGGAAAGGCGGACGCAGAAGATGAATTAGCCAAGCGTATTAAGAATGGTGGAGTTGGAGAATGGGGCAATATACCCATGCCACCCCAAAGTGTGACAGAAGAAGAAGCCAAAGAACTTGCCAGATGGGTACTCTCTCTTAAATGAGGGAATTTTTTATAGAATTCGTAAATTTGCATTTTAAAAAACCAGTGGAGATCTCTCAATCCCATGTGAGGGATCTCCTCTTGCTATCCTTGTTTTTAGATTACTTTGGCCTTGATAATCCCTCGGGTATACATTTTTTAGACCTGTATCCCTATATATTCAACGAATTTCACCTTTGGCACAAAAGCCTCGGGTTAGAGAAGGGTGGAATAAGCTTTATTCCATGCTGCTAAAAAAGCTAATATTCTTCGCTGGAAAGGGGGGAGTAGGCAAAAGCACTCTATCATGCGCCGTAGCCCTAAGGCTTTCGGAGATAGAAAAAACCTTGTTGGTTTCCGTAGACCCTGCCCATTCCCTCTCTGGCATACTGGGAATACAAATCGGACCAGTGGTAAGGGCTATAAATGATAACCTCTACGCCATTGAACTATCGGCACAGGAGCTTGTAGAAAAATACACCAAAAGGGTTATTTCTGCCTTGGGAGATTTCCTTCCCAATGTAAAAGCTGGGCTCAAGGAGTATTCCCAATACATAAAACACTCCCCCACAGCCCTTGAAACGGTGATCCTTGACCATCTTTTAGACCTTTCGCAAGACTACGCCTACGTAGTAATAGATTCTGCACCTACAGGACAAATGTTAAGGCTTTTTGAAACCGCTCATATGGTAAGTGGTTGGTTTAACTTTCTATCAAGGCTCGCAAAGGAAAGACAAAAGGTACAAACCTTTATGGGAAAGGAAGACGATTTTTATAAAATTATAGAAGAGAGAAAACAAAGAATAGAGAATCTTTTAAACCTTTTAAGGGAAAAGGGTATAATTTTTGCCATTGCTAACGAAGAGCCTTTGTCCTTAAAGGAAGCTCAAGATATACAAGAAGCCCTAAGAGATATGAAGGTTTATAAGGTAATAAACCGCTGGAAATATATGGAAGGAGATTTTATAAAAATACCAAGCTTAGAAAGCCCTTATGGCATAGAAAACCTTAAAAATCTAAAGGTAGAGCCTTTATTGGAATTCATTGTCTATAAAGCCATTTCCTAATTTCCACTCCCAAAAAGACAAACATGGGAACGATAAATACGTACGGTAAAAGGTTAAGGGGAAGCCTTACTGCATGGAAGTATTGGGAAAGCCAATATATAGCTACGAATTGAAGAAAAGCACCTATGGAAATTCCCAAGAATATATAAGGGTTCAATTTAACATGCTCTATGGGATTTCTAAAGAAGGGTCTGTTTGATATTTCTTGAATACCCACAGCCCATTGGCTGATTACTGCCGAAGTAAAGCTTACCGTAAG
>CALLAD010000054.1 GCA_938002625.1 uncultured Aquificaceae bacterium | reverse complement strand
CGACTACATAAAGAACATGATAACAGGCGCAGCCCAAATGGATGGAGCCATACTTGTGGTATCCGCAGCCGATGGACCAATGCCCCAAACAAGGGAGCATGTCCTATTGGCAAGGCAGGTTAATGTGCCATACATAGTGGTGTTCATGAACAAATGCGATATGGTTGATGACCCAGAGCTATTGGACCTTGTAGAGCTTGAGGTCAGAGAACTACTAAGCAAGTATGAGTTTCCTGGGGATGATGTGCCAGTGATAAGGGGGTCTGCCCTTGGAGCACTTCAAGAGCTTGATGCAGGCAAGCCTGATAAGTGGTGTAATTCCATAGTAGAGCTAATGGAAGCTCTTGATACATACATACCAACACCACAGAGGGAGGCAGACAAGCCCTTCTTGATGCCCATAGAGGACGTGTTTACTATATCTGGGCGTGGAACGGTTGTTACAGGAAGGGTAGAGCGTGGTGTATTAAAACCTGGAGAGGAAGTAGAGATAGTGGGGCTAAGGGAGGAGCCTTTAAAGACGGTGGCCACATCCATAGAGATGTTTAGGAAGATATTGGATGAGGCATTACCGGGGGATAATGTAGGAGTGTTGTTGAGGGGAGTAGGGAAGGATGACGTGGAGCGTGGGCAAGTGTTGGCAAAGCCTGGTACCGTTAAGCCCCACAAGAGGTTTAGGGCGCAGGTATATGTGCTTAGCAAGGAGGAAGGTGGAAGGCATACACCTTTCTTTGTGAACTACAGGCCACAGTTTTACTTTAGGACTGCCGATGTGACTGGGACGGTTGTGAAGCTGCCTGAGGGGCAAGAGATGGTAATGCCTGGTGACAATGTAGAGTTAGAGGTAGAGCTTGTCAAGCCTGTGGCTATGGAGGAGCAGCTAAGATTTGCCATAAGGGAGGGTGGAAGAACTGTGGGAGCTGGTGTTGTTACCAAAATAATTGAGTGAGGTGTAAAGAATGGAGCAAGAGGTTATAAGGATAAAACTCAGATCATACGATCATAGGCTCCTCGATCAATATGTAAAGCAAATAGTAGACACGGTGAAAAGGACGGGCGGTACAATAAAAGGTCCTATTCCCCTTCCTGTGCGTAAAAGGAGGTGGGTAGTGCTTAGATCTCCCCACAAGTTTGATCAATCAAGGGAGCATTTTGAAATAAGAGAACATAGAAGAATAATAGATATAACAAGAGCAACACCTCAAACCATAGAATCCCTTAGAGACCTCGCCCTTCCTGCGGGCGTGGATGTAGAGCTAATTATTGGGAGATAAGCCATGGCAATAGGTTTAATAGGCAAAAAGAAGGGAATGATTAGAGTTTTCTTAAAAGATGGTACGGCGGTACCAGCGACCGTAATAGAAATAAAACCTAACTACATAACAGCCATAAGGACAAAGGAAAAGGATGGATACTTAGCCCTTCAAGTGGGCGCCTTTGAGGGCAAGGAAAAGCACCTTACAAAACCCCAGCTTGGGCATTTGAAAAAAGTAGGAAAAATACTTAGAGTACTAAAGGAATTTAGGGTTGATTCAGTAGAAGGTTATCAGATAGGACAAGAATTGAAGGTGAGCGATGTATTTCAAACGGGTGAATTGGTGGATGTGGTTGGCAAAAGTAAGGGAAGAGGTTTTGCTGGAACGATGAAAAGGTGGGATTTTGGCGGATTTCCTAAATCTCACGGTCATAGATACCACAGAGCAGTAGGTTCTATAGGAAACAGATCCGACCCAGGTAGAGTATGGAAAAGTAAGAGAATGGCAGGGCATTGGGGTAATGAACCCATAAGAGTACAATCTTTGCTCGTGTTGGATGTGATACCAGAAAAGGGTATTCTTCTTGTTAAAGGCTCCGTGCCTGGCCCTAATGGTGGCATAGTTTTTGTAGAAAAGAGCAGAATAGCCAATAGAAAATCTCAAAGGCTTAAACTAAACAGAATAAGGTATATGGTAGATACTTTGGTTAAAGGGGTGACAGAAAATGAAGGTGGTTGAAGTAAGTTTAAAACCCGAGGTTTTTGGAGTAGAAGTAAAAAAACATGTCCTGTGGGAAGTGGTAAAATGGCAGCTTGCCAGCAGAAGGCAAGGTACTCATAGCACAAAAACAAGGGGAGAAGTTGCTTATAGTGGAAGAAAACTGCTCCCACAAAAGGGAACAGGAAATGCAAGGCATGGAGATAGGGGAGCTAATATTTTTGTTGGCGGTGGTGTAGCCCATGGACCAAAACCAAGGGATTATTACTATCCTCTTCCCAAAAAGGTAAGAAAGCTTGGTGTTAAAATGGCGCTTACCTTAAAGGCTAAGGAAAATAACCTTTTGGTTGTTGACGAGATAAACATAGGGGATGTGCCAAAGACAAAAAAGGCTCTTCAACTTCTCAAGGACTTGGGAATAGAAAAGGAAAAGGTGCTTATAATACTTCCAGAAAAGGAAGAGATAATATATAAATCCTTTAGGAATCTGCCAAAGGTTAGCGTATTACCTGTGGAAGGTTTAAATGTTTATTCCCTTCTTTGGGCTGATAAGGTTATTGTACCGATAAAGGCTCTTGAAAAAATCTATGAGAGGTTGCTACCATGAGAAGGCCAGAGGAAATCATA
>CALLAD010000053.1 GCA_938002625.1 uncultured Aquificaceae bacterium | reverse complement strand
AAGGAATAAACTTAGTGGCAAGCCAGTAAATATACCACCTATGACCACGAGAGCTAAGGGTTTTCTCAACTCGGATCCTGCAGTAAGTCCCAAGGCTACTGGTGTAAGGGCTGCTACTATGGTAAGGGTGGTCATCAATATGGGCCTAAGCCTCTCTTTCCTTGCCTGAAGTATGGCTTGGCGTGTTTCTATTCCTTCCTTTCTTAGTTGGATTATTCTTTCTATAAAAAGTACAGCATCACGAACTATTATGCCTACCAAGAGTATAACCCCAAAGTAAGAAGGAACACTTAAGGAAGTGTTTGTAATGTATAGAAGCCCAAAAGCTCCAAGGACTGCAAAAGGTACCATAAGGAGTACGGTAAAGGGATGTCTATAACTTTCAAACAAAGAGGCAAGAACCATATAAACACCAATAAGAGCAAACAAAAGGGCAAAAGCAAGGCCTTGAAAGGCTCTTTGAAACTCCTTGGCTTGACCTGTTGCCTCAAAAGTATAACCTGGCGGTAGGTTATTCCTAAGCCAATCCCTTACCTCTTCTACCGCTTGGGCTAAGGGTTTATTGGGTGAAAGGTTGGCAAAGAAGGTAAAAGAGTATTGCCTATTGTAACGGTTCACCGTTTTATACCCTGTTGTTACTTCTATGTTAACAAGCTCCGTAAGGGGTATTAGATCTCCTTTAAAGTTTCTTACGTATACCTTGTTTAGATTGTCTATTTTGCTTACAAATTCTGGTAAGGCTTTTACATAAAGGTCATAGCTTTCGGCACCCAGTTCATAAGTGCCAAGCTTAAGCTTTCCAAAAAGGGCATTTAGTGTAATAGCTATATCCTCAACCCTTACTCCAAGATCTCCAAGCTTTTCTCTTCTTAGGGTTATATGAACCTGAGGCTCGTTTAGCCTCATATCCGTATCCACGTCCCTATAGCCCTCCCTACCTCTGAATTCTCTCAAGATTTTCTGCGAAATATTCTGCAATTCCTCAAGGGATGGTCCTTTTATTACATACTGCAATTCTGTCTGCCTTCCGGCACCGGGCCCCACCAAGCCAGCAGCTTCTATGCTAACTCTAACATCCTTTACCTTGCGAAGCTCTTCTCTTAATTGTTCCATTATCTTTGCTTGATGTGGCCTTTTGCCTTCCCTTAGGTAAACAAAACCAAGACCACCATTAACGTCTGGCCTTCCAGCCACCCCCTGCCCAACAGCAAAGCCAAAGCGGTCTACATAAGGATTTTTAAGAATTATAGACTCTATCTCCTCGGCTTTCTTTTTTGTATACTCAAAGGAAGAACCAGTTGGTGTTTCAAACCTTACCAAGAATCTACCCTCATCCACTATTGGAAAAAATTCCTTCTTTGTAGCTTTAAAAAGCCAAAAACCCGCAAAAGTACTAAGCAGAGCTATTGCTATAACTATAGCCTTGTGGTCAAGAGACCACCTTAAGAGCACATCAAAAAAGTTTTCAAACCTTTCATAGAACCTTATAAAGGGATTAGAAGAAAAACCTTCCTTTACAAGCCTTGAAACGGCCATTGGTGTAAAGCTAATGGCAACAAGGTAAGAAAGAGCTATGGCTATAGTCAAAGTTATAGCAAAATTGCCAAAGAGTTTACCAACCACCCCCCTTAAGAAAATTATGGGTATAAAAACTATTATTAAGCTCGCAGTAGATGCCAGAAGGGCAAAAATTACCATTCTTGTTCCCTTCTCTCCAGCGGCTAATGGTTCCATACCCTCCTCGTACCTTCTCCTATAAATGCTTTCCAAAACTACTATGGCATCGTCTATAACTATACCCACCGCCACGGCAAGGGCAAGAAGAGTAAAGGTATTTAAGGAATATCCCAATTGGTATATTAAAAAGATGGTGCCTAAAAGGGTTACTGGAATGGCAAAAATGGGCACGAGGGTAAGCTTTAAATTTCCAAGGAAGAAATACACAACAAGGGCCGTAAGAAGACTTCCTATTATTATTTCCTCTATAGCAGCCTTTACGCTGTCCTTTACAAAAATAGAAGAGTCAAAGGTAGACGCCATTTTAATATGGGGTGGTAGGATTTTGTTAAATTCTTCCATTTTTGCCTTTACGGCATCCACCACGGCTACGGTGTTGGTTTTTGATTGTTTATAAACAACAAGGGCAATACCCTGGTTTCCATTGTACCTTGCCATACCCCTAAACTCATCCTCCGTAAACTCTACAAAGCCCATATCTCTAAGCCTTACACCATTTCTTATGTAAACACTTTCCAATTCCTTTGGATCCTTTGCCTTACCAAAAATCCTTAATACATACTCCCTATCTTTGCCGTATATGGTTCCTGCCGGTGATTCTAAGTGGTTCCTTTCTACAGCCTCTATAACATCACCTATTGCAAGCCCCCTTGAATAAAGCTTTTCTGGGTCTATTCTTACCCACAGCACCCTATCCCTAAAGCCTCCTAAATCTACTTGCCCCACTCCATTTATCCTTTCAAACTCCCTTTTTATAACCTTGTCAGCCCAATAGGCAAGGGTTTGATAGTCTGCTGTATCCGAGTATAGTAGGACTACAAAGATGGGTGCTAAGGAGGTGTCTATTTTTCTCACAATTGGTGGGTCAACACCCGATGGAAGTTTTTTTAAAGCCCTCTGCACAGCATCCCTTACCTCTTGAGCGGCTACGTCAATGTTCTTTTCAAGGGAAAAGGTAATAGTTACCCTTGAAACGCCTGCAAAGCTTGAAGAAAATATGCTCTCTATACCGCTTATGGTAGCTATTTCATCTTCTATCTTCCTTGTAACATTAACATCCACCACATAAGCATTGGCACCGGGATAAGTGGTTACTATGGAAACCGTGGGAAAATCCACATCGGGCAAGCGATCAACAGGCATAAACTTAAGGGAATAAAGCCCAAGAGCCACAAAGGCTATCATAAACATCCAAGAGGTGACTGGCCTGTGAATAAAAAATCTGTACATGCTTAGCAATTTTAATATAATTGCTTTTATGAAAAGGTTAATGGTAATCCTGTTTTTACTACCCTTATTTTTTGCCTGTAAAAAGCAAGATAAGGAAGTAAAAAAGGAACAAGAAAGAAAAGTTGTTGTAAGCTCTTATGAGGTAATAGAGGATGAGATCCCCATATACTACACCACAAAGGGATATTTTGAAGGAGAAAGGGACGTAAACATAAAGCCTTTGGTAAGCGGTAGAGTTGTAGCCCTTTTTGTAGAAGAAGGGCAATATGTAAAAGAAAACCAACCCCTTTTAAAGATAGATGCTGCAGATTATCAAAGCACTATAAATCAGATCTCTGCTCAGATAGAGCAAGCAAGGGCAAACTACGAAAACTTAAAGGCTATAGTAGAAAGGAGAAAGTTCCTCTATGAAAAGGAGCTTATAGCAAGAGAAGAG
The DNA here is from genome assembly GCA_938002625.1 of uncultured Aquificaceae bacterium. GTDB lineage: Bacteria > Aquificota > Aquificia > Aquificales > Aquificaceae > Pampinifervens. The sequence continues at coordinate 2,359 of CALLAD010000053.1, read as the reverse complement.
TACGAAAACCTACAAACACAGTTGAGGGCTCAAGAAAAGCTTATAAAAAGCCTTTCTGCCCAACTTGACAAGGCTAAATTGGACCTTCAGAGAACTACTCTAAGCGCACCCTTTTCTGGTTATGTGGCTCAAAGGTTTGTCAACGTAGGAGATTATATAACCCCACAGACTCAAACCCTCAGGCTTGTTGTTCTTAACCCCATAAGGTTTGTATTTCAGATACCCCAAGAGTATTTACCTTACGCCAATAAGGGATCAAAGGTAAAGATAAAAGTGGAGCCTTTTGGAGAGTTTGAAGGAAATGTATTTTTTGTATCTCCAGTCGCCGATGCCAACAGGCTCTTGACGGTAAAAGCAAGGATTCCCAATCCAGAAGAAAAATTGAAGGTGGGCATGTATGGAGAGGTAAATTTGTTAATAGGCAGGGAAAGAGCTTTTAAAATTCCAGAAAGAGCTGTGGTCATTCAAGGAAATAAAAAGGTGGTTTGGTTAATCCAAGAGGGTATAGCCAAGAGGGTGGAAGTAGAAATAGTAAAGCAAGAAGAAGGCTTTGTATATGCAAAGGGTGACCTTAAGGAGGGTGATAAAATAGCCCTTGATAATGCTTACGTGTTACAAGAAGGCACAAAAGTGGAGATAAGATGAGATACATAATTTTATTTTTCTTAAGCTTTTCTTTGTCCTTTTCTCTAACCCTTGAGGAAAGTTTAAACCTTGCCGTAAAAAACAACATATCGGCAAAGCTTAGTCTATTGGATATTAAAAAGCTGGAGGAAAAGATTAAAGAAGCAAAGGCTGGTATACTTCCCCAATTGACCCTATCCTACGGCTATACACGATTTGAAGGCGACCTTGCCTTTGGATTTACTCCAAAAAACAGACAAAACTATATCCTTGAGTTGAATCAAACTATCTTTAACAAGGCTATCTTTGAAGCCATAGGACTTTCAAAGGACCAGTTGGAGCTTCAAAAACTTATATATGAAGACGTGATAAAGGAGGTAGAATTTCAAACAAGACAGTTTTTTTATGCCCTTTTGTATAAGAGGGAAGTGGTTAAATTGCTGGGAGAAACTCTAAGCTTTTGGGAAGAAAACTATAGGCAAGTGGAAGAAAAATATAAGGCGGGCATTTTGCCCAAAGTGGAGCTTGTGCGGGCAAGGGCAGAAAGGGAGAGGGCAAGGGCAGAGCTTGAGAAGGCTATAGGGGATTACAAAAAAAGCCTTGAGGAGTTTAAGAAGTTTATAGGCTACGAGGGCCCATTGGAACCAAAGGGAGAATTGAAGCTTCTTGAGTACAAAGATAAGGAATACGAAAGGGAACTTTTGGAAAAAAATAGCCGTATAAAGGTTGCAAGAAAAAGGCTTGAAGTAGCAAAAAGACTTGTAGAAGTACAAAAAGCCCAGTATTATCCAACTATAGAAGCCTTTGCCACTTATCAGGGTAGCACTTCAAGGATAGGGGGCAATGAAAAACTGGTGGATGGCTACACCTTTGGCGCCAGATTAAACTACAGAATATTTGATGGCTTTGCAAGGGAAAGCAAAATAGCACAGTCTAAGATAGACATGCTCAAGGAAATGGAGAACCTAAAGGACCTTGAAAGGGAGGAATTAAAGGAGTTGAAGAAAACACTAATAGATATAGAATCCCTAAGGGCACAGATTAAGGCAAGCGAGCTATCTGTAGAGGCCAGTAAGGAAAGCCTAAGACTTTCTACGGAAAGGTATAGATATAACATAGCCACTCAGCTTGAAGTTCTGGATGCTATGGGAAATTACAACAGAGCCCTTATGGAATATTACAACCTTATCTTCCTTTATAATGTAGCCCTTTCAAAACTTGAGAGGCTTACTCATTAAATAGTTTGGGAAGGCAAGTATATAGCTAAAAGGCTAACTCAGTTTATACCAAAAACATGTATTATTACGCTACCATTCTTATAGATTTAAAATTTTAAAAATTCCTCCCAAGGGTTAAGTTTAAATTACTTATGTATTTACTTTATTAATCTCTGATCGCAAAATATCAACAACTTCCTCGCAAGATATAAATTGAATGATATCTGCAATATAATCCTCTATATCATAATCTTCCCCAGATGAATTAATTACTATTTCTGCAAGAGTAGGTCTTATGTTAAATAAATCACTATCGTGATGTTTTATCTTCTCAATTATCTTATATGTAACCTCCTTCAATGTTTCATCATTTCTATTTGATTGAAGTTTTTTGATCTCTGATATTATTTCGCTATCTTTCAAGATTGAAATTACATAATTGCTCAATTTCCTATTTTTCTTAAAATTTTGGATTAATAATGCTCTTTCGCTTATCGTAATTATTTGACCCAACCATA
>CALLAD010000052.1 GCA_938002625.1 uncultured Aquificaceae bacterium | reverse complement strand
CTCATTCTTCTTAGCTTTTCCGCTGTCCGAGTTATTGGTTTTGTTGAAGTTTCTAATGCTGTTTCTTCATCCAATGTCGTTTTTTCCTTCTTGATAATGTCTTCAATCTTTTCTACAAGATATTCCTCAATTTCCGTGTCTTCAAATTCGTAATTTGTGTTGATTTTATCTATTAAAAACTTAGTTACCGGTATTAAACTTTTAACTATTGCTTGTGGATTATTCAATAAGGTTTCCCAGACTTTGTCTAATATTTGAGTCTTATCTAATAAAATATCTATATGCTCAATATAATCTTTGGAGATTATTCGCATCTTCCTAATTACTGATGTAAGTTTTTCCTTTTCCAGATCTATTTCCAAAATTATTCGTTCCTTTAGAGTTGTTCCCTCTCTAAAGGATATAATGAGAAGCCATACTACACCATTCGTTAATACGAAGTACTTTACACCTTCCCTAAAAACATACTTAGCCGGTTGGGCAATTACATCTTCTTTTTTAACATCCACGCTTATATTTTTAACCTCTATGAATAGAACCTTCCTTCCACCCTTGATTAAAGCATAATCTGGTATACCCTCCTGTATGCGCATATTGGGTAAAACTTCCTCTGGATTTCCAACGTCCCATCCTAAACTTTTTAGAATAGGGATCACTATTTGTTCTCTTACCGCCTGCTCGTTTTGTTGATAAATATCACGATGTCTCTCTATTTTTTCTATTGTTTTTTCTAATGTTTTCTTTAGTTCATCCACCATATAAGTCTCCCTTTTGCTTTTTATGTAAAATACCTTTTTGAACAATACGCAATTGCATTTTCTCCCAGATAGCTATACTTAGAATAATTCTATAACAAATTTAGCATAAAGTGTAAATGTTACCTAAGCAAAACTCTTTTGTTTATAAGTTTCAATAAATCATATGAAAGGAAATTTCGCTATTTTCAAAAAATAACAGCCGTAAGGAAATAATCGGAAATAAGAATGAGCATAGAGGATGTTACCACGCTGTTGGTGGTTGCCCTTCCTACGCCCTCTGTGCCCCCCTTTGTATAATAGCCAAAATAACAGCTTACCGCCGAGATAATAAAACCAAAGAAGATGGCCTTGTATAATCCACCTATAAAGTCATATAACTCTACAAAATCCTTCATCTTTTCCCAAAAGAGATACTCATTCACTCCAAAAAGCTTTACCGCCACAAACCATCCACCAAAAATACCCGATACGTCCGATATAACTGTAAGCATAGGCACGCCTACAACTCCAGCGAACAACCTCGGAGCTATAAGATAACTCCTTGGGTTTATACCCATAACCTCAAGGGCATCTATTTGTTCCGTAATTCTCATAGTGCCTATTTGTGCCGTCATGGCAGAGCCTACCCTTGCCACTACCATAAGGGAGGTTAGAACAGGGCCAAGCTCCCTGCCCATGGATAAGGCTACTACTACGCCTATTAAAAACTCTGCATTAAACCTATGAAAAGTGCTATAACTTTGTAAGGCTATAACTCCACCAGAAAAAAAGGAAGTTATAACCACCACGGAAATGGTTTCTGCCGCCAGATAGGAAAGTTGTTTTATAAAATGGTTTATCCTTGGTGGACTTTTAAAAAGATAAAAAACACCCCATAGGGTGAGAAGGGTGGCTTTTCCTATTTCCTCAAAAATTTTTAACATGCTCCATGTAGATTTTAAACCTTTCTTTCAATTCTTCCATGAAATCACCGCCAAGTTTTTCAAGTAAAGCACTGGCAATCACTATGGCAAGCATAGCCTCTCCAACAATAGAGGCTGCTGGAACTGCTACCACATCGCTTCTTTCTTTTCCAGCCTTAACTTCTTCCCTTGTTTGTATATCTACGCTTCTTAAAGGTTTTGTAAGGGTTGGTATGGGCTTCATGGCACACCTAACCACTATGGGCATGCCATTACTTATTCCCCCCTCTACACCTCCAAGGTTATTGCTGTATCTAAAATATCCCCTCTCCTTAGACCAACCTATTTCATCATGAACTTCTGAGCCAAACTTCATAGCACTTTCAAAACCCATACCAATTTCAACTCCCTTTATGGCTTGAATACTCATCATAGCTTGAGCTATGCGTCCATCCAAGCGCTTGTCCCATTGAATATGACTTCCCAAGCCCGGTGGAACTCCAAGGGCAAAAACTTCAAAAATACCACCGAGACTTTCTCCCCTTTCCCTCGCTTCATCTATAAGCTTTTTAAATTCTTCATCCTTAGAAGGATCTGGAAATCTTACCTCGGAAGCTTCCGCTAACTCATGCCTTTTTAAAAGGTCTTTTTCTTTTATCTCTGGTTTTAGCTGTCCGATGCTTAAAACATAGCTGCCTATTCTTATTCCAAATTCTTCAAGAAATCTTTTACAAAGGGCTCCAACCGCCACCCTTGCCGCTGTTTCTCTTGCCGAAGCTCTTTCAAGTATGTTTCTTAAATCCCTTTGATTGTACTTTATACCACCTGCAAGGTCTGCATGGCCCGGCCTTGGTCTTGTGAATGGAACCACCTTTTCAGAAGGCTCTCCTTCGTAAGACATTTTATCAGACCAGTTTTCCCAATCCTTGTTCCATATAACCATACTTATAGGGCTTCCGAGAGTTTTCCCAAACCTTATGCCAGAGAGGAATTCTACTCTATCGCTTTCTATTTTCATCCTTCCTCCCCTACCGTAGCCCCTTTGCCTTCTGGACAGTTCCTTGTTTATATAATGGGAGGATATTTCAAGGTTTGCTGGTATACCTTCTACAATACAAAGGAGAGCCTTTCCATGAGACTCTCCCGAGGTTAAAAATCTAATCATTAATCCCTTATAGTTACTGCTTTTACCACTTTACCGGCCTTTAGACATTTGGTGCAAACGTAAACCCTTTTTACCTTACCATCTTCCAAAACTATTCTTACCCTTTGCAGGTTTGGTTTAAAAACCCTTGAATTTCTCTCTGCGGAGAAGGTTACGCTTTTTCCAAATCTTGCAGTTTTCCCACAAACATAGCACCTTGCCATTTTCTACCTCCTAAGAAGTTTAATATAATACCACAATTCTTAGGTTCCAAACTCCCAAGAAGATAGATATTTTACCTGTTCTTCTGTGAGGTTGTCTATTTCCACTCCCATGCTTTTTAACCTTAGCGTTGCTACTGTCTTATCTATTTCATCGGGTACTTTGTATACATCCCTTTCAAGGGTTTTATGGTTTTTAAGGATATACTCTGCAGAAAGGGCTTGGTTGGCAAAGCTCATGTCCATAACGGAAGCAGGATGGCCTTCTGCGCTTGCAAGATTTACAAGCCTTCCTTGTGCCAAAAGGTATATTCTTCTTCCATCTTTTAATGTGTATTCCTCTACAAAGGGCCTTATTTCCCTCTTTGATACGCTCAATTCTTCAAGAGCTTCTATATCTATCTCCACGTTAAAATGCCCCGCATTAGAAACTATGGCACCATCCTTCATAACTTGGAAATGTTCCCTCCTTATAACCGACGTATTACCAGTTACAGTTACAAAGAAATCCCCCAGTTTACAAGCCTCCACCATAGGCATGACCAAAAAGCCATCCATTTTAGCCTCAAGGGCTTTTATAGGATCTACTTCACAAACTATAACAGTGGCTCCCATTCCTCTTGCCCTTTGGGCTACTCCCTTTCCGCACCATCCATAACCTGCCACTACAAAGTAGGAGCCAGCAATAAGCCTATTGGTAGCCCTCATGATGGCATCTATGGTGGATTGACCAGTACCATAGCGATTATCAAACATATGCTTTGTATGAGCATCGTTGACGGCTATTATGGGAAATTTGAGCACCCTTTGCTTTGCCATTGCCTTAAGTCTTATAACACCCGTTGTAGTTTCCTCCATACCACCAAGTACCTTATCTGCTAAGCTTGGATATTCCTTATGAAGGGTGGATATAAGATCTGCTCCATCATCTATAACTATTTGGGGTTCTCTACTTATAACTTCCCTAAGATGCATATAGTAAGTTTCTGTATCCTCTCCTTTTATGGCAAACACGGGAATGTCAAAATACCTTACAAGGGCGGCTGCCACATCATCCTGAGTGGATAAGGGGTTGGACGCCGTAAGGTAAACCTCTGCTCCACCTTCCTTTAAAGTTATGGCCAAGTTTGCCGTTTCTGTGGTTACGTGCAAGCATGCGGATATGCGAATACCTCTAAAGGGCTTTTCCTTAGAAAATCTTTCCCTTATACTTCTTAGTACAGGCATATCCCTTTCTGCCCACTCTATCCTGTTTTTTCCAAGATCTGCCAAGCTTATATCCTTTACGTGGTAATCCATGGCTACTCCTTTATTTACCAAGTGGTGGACCTATTTTAACTAATCCAAGCTCCGTTATTTCCATAAAATGAGTTTTAGTATCGTGGCCGCATAGCCTGCAACCATCTATACGAAACAGTCTAACTATTTCACCTATGGGTTTTTTGTATAACTTTGCCTGTCCACCTGTAAGAATAATATCCTTGGAAAGCACTATAGAACAATCTACGATATGGCTTATGGCGTATCCCCCGGCGGCTTCCGCCGTTAATTCTTCATGGCCGCTTCTTTTTTGGGAAACAAAAAGAGCTGTTTGGTACCATTTTTTCATAAAATTGAATAGCTGACGAACTACCACTCTTGCCTGCATTTCTTTTGCTTCATAAAGCCCAGTTACGGAGTCTATGATGGTATGCTTAACCTTGTAAGTTTTTATAACATGTGCGAGGGTGGCCAAAAGGTCTGGAATGTTTTCCCTTAGCCTTCCATGGCTTGCCGCATCTATGAGTATTATGTTGTTTTCTATGCTTTCAAAATCCAAGCCCATGGCCTTTGCCCTTTCCCTTAGGCCAGACACAACAAAAACCGCCGGAGATTCCACAGTAATAAAAGCGACCGCTTCTCCCCTGCTTGCTTGCTTGACTGTGTATTGCTCAACCATAAGGCTTTTGCCCGTATCGGAAACACCAGTTATATTAACCACCGCATAAGCAGGTAATCCCCCAAGACTTTTCCTTACAACCTTACCATCTTGGGATTCGGAAGTATAGAAAAGATCATCAAGCCCTTCCACTCCCGTAGGAATTCCATAAAGCTTTGGTGCCTTTTTTATTGCCTCCCCAGCTATCCATATGCTTTCTTCTACAGCCTCTGGTTTTCTTTCTTCCATGGCATAAAATTTTATCACTATGAAGTACTTTATAAAAACTTTTGGCTGCCAGATGAACTTTAATGACTCGGAAAGGCTAAGGGGTATTCTCAAAAGTATGGGATATGAAGCTGCCGAAAGTTGGGAAGATGCGGATATTATTTTGATCAATACATGTACTATAAGGGAAAAACCAGACCAAAAGGTTTATTCCCATCTTGGTGAGTACAAAAAAATAAAGGAGAAAAACCCAAATGCTATTATAGGCCTTTGTGGATGCCTTGCTCAAAGAATGGGAGAAGAGTTAATTCAGAAGGCGCCTGTTATAGATTTAATGTTTTCAAGCTTTAATATGCATCAACTTCCAGAGCTTATACAACAAGCCCAAGCGGGATACAAGGCAATAGCCATACTGGAAAACCCACCAGAAGATGAAGATAAACTATGGGAATATCCCCTTGTCAGAGATAATCAATTCTGTGCTTACGTTACCGTGATGAAGGGATGCGATAAGAATTGTACTTACTGTGTAGTACCAAGAACAAGGGGAAGACAAAGGTCAAGAAGCTTAGAAAGTATTATCTCCGAGGTAAAACAATTGGTTGATGATGGAGTTAGGGAAATTCACCTGCTTGGTCAGAACGTAACTGCATGGGGTCAAGACCTTGGCATTCCCTTTGATGAACTCCTTTATAGTGTGGCAAGCGTGGAAGGGGTAGAAAGAATAAGATTTACAACGGGACACCCAAAGGATTTAACGGAAAGGATAGCAAGAGCTATGGGAGAAATTCCACAAGTATGCGAGCATATACATCTACCCGTTCAGGCAGGTTCCACTAGGATTTTAAAGCTTATGGACAGAGGGTATTCTAAGGAAGAATATCTTGAAAAAATACATATGCTAAGGCATTATGTTAAGGGAATAAGCTTTTCCACCGACATTATAGTGGGCTTTCCCACAGAAACAGAAGAAGACTTTGAAGAGACCCTTGACCTTTTGGAAAAGGTAAAGTTTGAGCAGGTATTTTCCTTCAAGTACTCACCAAGGCCAGACACGCCAGCCTATTCTATGGATGGGCAAGTGCCAGATAACGTAAAGACAGAAAGAATGGCCAGACTTTTAAATTTACAGAAAAGAATACTTGCAGAAATTGCAAAGTCTTACGAAAATACAGAACAGGAGATTTTAATAGAAAGCTATGAAGAAGGAATTCTAACGGGAAGAACAAGGGGCAACCGATGGGCAAACCTAAGGGGAGATCAAAA
>CALLAD010000051.1 GCA_938002625.1 uncultured Aquificaceae bacterium | reverse complement strand
TCCGGAAAGCATGGGCTACAAGGAAGGTTAAGACTTATTTGAAAGACTTTTTCTCCTATTGGCCTCCATACAATAGGGTCTGTGGGTCCGTAAAAGATAAAGGTGGGAAGACCACAATAACTTGCTAAGTGGGAAAGTCCGCTATCGTTTCCCACAAAAAGCACCGCAGACTTTAAAGCTTTTGCTATCTGAAGAGGTGAAAAGCTTTCAAAGTAATTTTTAACATAATCCTTTATCCAATGGTCACTTTCACCAATTAAGAATATGGTCTTAAAACCCTCACTTTTTAAGAAAGCTTCTATTTTCAAAAAGAGCTCTATTGGGGCATTTTTCTTTTGGGATCCGCTGGAGGCATGTAGTACTGCATAGCCTTTTAGGGGGCTTTTTTCCATGGGCTCTAAGGGCAATATTTTTGAATAGTTTCCATGGATCCCAGCACTTTTTAGATAGTAGTCTACAATCCATATTCTTTCTTTTGGAAAAGGCTTGATGTTCCCTTCGTAAGATATTAAAACCTCTCCTTGGAATTCAATTTTTGGAATCTCCGAGCTTATATGATCTGCCCAGCCTATTTCCTTTGCTATAACCAAATAGTCTGTATTTCCAACAGCCCATATTCTCTTGCCAGATTTTTTCAAAAGCTCAAGAAGGGGAAAAGTTAATAGAGTATCTCCCAAACCGCCACGCCTGTAAAAAAGCCACACATTAACAAAATAATATCCATCTATCTTTGATGTATTCTATACTTACCGCATAAACATCAACTTTCTTCTGAGGTTTTACGGTTATAATTACCGCTAAGCCATAATCCGTGGACAAGCCTACTTTGTAAAAGGGTCCACCAAAAATGGGGAACTCGTTATAGTTTTTACATCTTTGCCTAAAACCTTTGGCTTCCAACTGCCAAGACAAGCTATCCGCAATCTCCTTATCTGTGACAATACGATAAGGACTTCCTCTGAGTACTATAAACTCCCTGTTATCCTTTGCTTCAAAGGATAAAACCTCAACGTCATAAAGGTATAAACCAAGTCTTTCGGAAACAATTACCTTTTTTTGTCCATAGTATCCTACTTTGGCACAAGACTGTAAAAGTACAAGCAGGAGCAGTACTTTAAATACCCAAAGAAAGTTTTTTTCAAGCATGCTATAATAAGATATTATATGATAAACCAAAACGTCTTTATAGCCCTTCTTCATTATCCAGCCATGGATAAGGAGGGGAAGACCATAATAACCTCCTTTACCACTATGGACCTTCACGATATAGCAAGGCCTGCAAGGGCATATGAAATAAACACTTATTATATTGTTCAACCTGTGGATGGACAAAGATTGATAATAAAGAAGCAAATAGACTATTGGCTCTCTGAAGAGGGATTAATTACAAATCCTACAAGAAATGAAGTGGTAAAACTTATAAAGCTATGCTATACCTTTGATGAGGTTATTGAGGATATTATTTCCGTAAGGGGTAAAAAACCAATTATTGTTGGCACCGATGCAAGGACATATCCAAATACCATATCCTACAAATGGCTTTCCGATGAAATACACAAAAGGGAAAGGGATTTTTTAATAGTTTTTGGTACGGGTTACGGAATACCACCATCCTTGATGGAAACCTTTGATTATATCCTTGAGCCCATATACGGGGCTGGCGATTGGAATCATCTCTCCGTTAGAAATGCAGCTGCTATAATTCTTGATAGACTTTTGAGTAAAAACAGGTGTTAAAATGCTATACCATATAGCTTTATACCTAAGGGATTACTTCTTTGCTTTTAACGTCTTTAAATACATAACCTTTAGGAGTTTTCTTGCCATTTTTATAGCCTTTTCCCTTACCTTAATACTCACCCCCCTATTCATGCAAAAGATGAAAGCGATACAAAGGCTCTTTAAGGGCTACATTAGGGAGTACACACCAGAAGGGCATTTGATAAAAAGGTATGTTCCCACAATGGGCGGTCTTATAATAGTTCTTTCCGTTCTTATTTCCACTCTTCTGCTTATGAGGCTTGATCTTTTTTACTTTTGGATAATAGCTTTTTGCCTTCTTGGTTTTGCCCTTATAGGCTTTTGGGATGATTATACAAAGCTAAGAAACAAAAAGGGAATATCCGCAAAAAAGAAGTTTATAGCCCAATTACTGGTTGCAGGGATAACCTCTTTGTTTATTTATTTACATGGCGGAGTAAATACAAAGCTATATTTCCCCTTTTTCAAGGATCTTCAACTGGAGCTTGGAATTTTATACATACCCTTTGCCATGCTGGTTATTGTAGCCACCTCTAACGCCGTAAATTTAACCGATGGCTTGGATGGTCTTGCCATAGGTCCAGTCATGACAACAGCTGCAGGCCTTGGTATTGTTGCTTACGCAACAGGGCACTTAGCCATAGCCAATTACTTAAACATACCCTATGTACCTTATGCAGGTGATTTGACTGTTTTATGCTTTGCCATTGTAGGAGCTGGTCTTGGCTTTTTATGGTTTAATGCCTTTCCAGCTCAGCTTTTTATGGGGGATGTTGGAGCCCTTTCCCTTGGAGCAGCCCTTGCCACAATAGCTCTAATATCCAAGTCGGAGCTTCTCCTTCCCATCGCTGGCGGCATCTTTGTTTTTGAAACCCTCTCCGTTATTCTCCAAGTAGCCTACTTTAAGCTTACAAAAGGAAAAAGGTTGTTTAAAATGGCCCCCTTTCACCACCATCTTGAGCTTTCTGGAGTCCCAGAGCCAAAGATAGTGGTGAGGATGTGGATAATATCCTTGCTTCTTGGTATAGCTACCCTTGCCACGCTTAAGCTACGATAGGGTGTTATAAAATCCGCAATTTAATCCCGTGCCCTTTATATTTTGCTTTGAGCACTCGGCAGAGTTTAACAGAAATGCAAATTCAAAAATTTAAACGCCTTTCTTTGGCTAATAAAGTGTTTTTGAAAAAAATATCAATATTTAAAAAAGTCTTCCCAAAAGGTTGTCAATTTCTTTTTCATGATACAATATAATCTTATGATATACTCAGAAACAGTCAAGTACGCGTTGTTAGCCTTAGCTTACTTAGCCTTGAATAGGGACAGGCTTATTAAGGTGGAAGAGGTGGCAGGGGCCCAGAAGATACCAAAGCCTTTTCTCTCTAAAATTTTCCACAAGCTTGCAAGGGAAAGGGTGTTAAAGTCTTATAAGGGTCCAACGGGTGGCTTTACTCTTGCCATTCCTCCAGAATCAATAACCATA
>CALLAD010000050.1 GCA_938002625.1 uncultured Aquificaceae bacterium | reverse complement strand
CTTCCCTTTCTTGAAAATCCTTATAAGCCGATTGTATATAAGATTGGTAATCTATTTCCTCAAGGAATGCCTCAAAGGCACTGGCGTAATCGTGGGTATTTTTTATAGAATCTAACCTTCTTAAAAATTCATAAAGCTCCTTTGCTTTACTTTGTGAAAGCCTCTTTAGGGCAAGCATTGAACCCTCTATAAAATTCCCCTTTCCCAATTGGGATATAAGATCTATTCCTTTCTCTCCTATTCCCCTTACCGCTATGCCAATAGCCCTTTCAAAATTTATTCTGTCATAAGGATTTATTAAAATTCTTAGAAAGCTTAGACAATCCTTAATCTCTGCCCTTTCAAAAAATCTAACAGTTCCAACCACCTTGTAGGGAATCCTTAGATTAAAAAAGGTTCGTTCAAAAACCTCTGTAATATATCCAACCCTAACCAAAAGGGCTATCTGGGAAGGTTTATAGGAATTTAAAAGCTCTTTCATCTTAGTGGCTACCCATAAAGCTTCCTCTTCCTCTTTTTCAAATCTTCTAACTACTGGCTTTTCATCTCCCTGCCTGACGGGCTTTAGAAGGGGTATAAGCTCCTTCCATTTTGTTCTCCCAGCCTCAAGTATGGAATTTGCAACATAGAGTATGTAAGGTTTTGACCTGTAGTTATACTCAAGCTTGATTATATGGGGATTAAAATCTTCCTTAAAGCGAATTATGTTATCGGGACGCGCATATCTCCACTCGTATATACACTGATTGGGATCTCCTATAACGCATATGTTTTTATCCTTCACCAAAAGCTTTAGTATTTCATACTGTATAGTGTTAGTATCTTGGAATTCATCCACAAGGATAAATTCAAATTTTTCTTTCACGCTCTGATCTATCTTTAAAAGCTTGTAAAGATAAAGCATAAGACTGCTAAAGTCCAGAAGTTTCATATCCCACTGAAGCTTTAAAAACTCCTTAAAAGCCTCCTCCAAAAATTCATCCTTAGGTGGTTTTAGGTCTTCTATTCTTTCCGAAATATAAGCTTTTAATTTTTCTAAATCCACCTTCTGGTTTTGAGCAATCCTCTTTAAAAGTTGATTTCTATCTCCCTCGGAAAGTAAACTGAAATTCCTCCCTATGCCTATTTTCTCCCCCCTTTCCCTTAGGAGCCTGAGTGCTACCGAGTGAAAGGTACCAGCCCAGCATAGGTCCACCCCAGCTACTTTTTTTACCCTTTCCTTTATCTCCTTACTCGCCTTATTGGTAAAGGTTATGGCTAAAACCTTGGAAGGATCTATTCCCTTTTCTTTTATTAAAAATTCCACCTTATGGGCTAAGGTTTTTGTTTTTCCAGAACCAGCACCGGCTATTACAAGAAGGGGCCTTCCAAAATCCTTTACCACCTTTTCTTGTGATGGGTTTAGCTTTTCCATAGACTAATAAAATAATATCCTTCTTTATTCCGAAATGGTGCCTCCATATCTTAAGCTTGGGTAATCCCCATATCCGACTTCTTTTCCCAGCAGAAAACTATTAGAGTAAATGCTTTTTGGCTATAGGCTCAAGCCTGTAAATTATAAACCTTATGCCAAGAATGTCTAAATTCCTCAAACCTATCCTCCCTTATAGCTTCTCTTATATTTTCCATTAGTTTATGATAGAAACGTAGGTTATGTATGGTATTAAGGATATAAGCGGATATCTCTTCTACGTTAAAAAGATGTCTTAGATAGGCTTTTGTAAAGTTCTTACAAGTATAACAATCGCAATCTGGATCTGGTGGGCTATAATCCTTTTTGTATTTTTCATTTCTTATGTTTATCTTTCCCTGAGAGGTAAAAAGGGTTCCAGTTCTTGCCATACGAGTGGGAGCAACACAATCAAACATATCTACACCCCTTGCAACGGCTTCAATTATATCTTCTGGCATACCAACTCCCATAAGATACCTCGGCTTTTCCCAAGGTAGTATATTGCACACAACCTCCGCCATTGTATACATAACCTCCTTTGGTTCGCCCACCGAAAGACCCCCTATTGCATATCCAAAAAGGTTCCTTTCAACGGTCTTTAAAGCCGACTCTATTCTCAAATCCTCAAAAAATGCTCCTTGTACTATTCCAAAAAGCACTTGGTCTTCCCTTTTCTTCGCCCTTATGCTCCTGTCAAGCCATTTTATAGTTCTCTCAAGGGCAATTTTTGCGTAGGCATGGGTGGTAGGATACTCTACACACTCATCAAGGGGCATTATAATATCCGAGCCAAATACTTCCTGAATTTCTATAACCCTTTCTGGTGTAAAAAAGTGAAGATCTCCAGCAAGATGGTCTCTAAATTCCACCCCCTCATCCTTTACTTTAACCTTTGATCTTCCATCACCCCTACCCTTTGAGAGAGAAAAAACCTGAAAGCCCCCACTATCCGTTAGTATGGGTTTTTGCCAGCCAATAAAAGAGTGTAGCCCTCCAGCATCCCTTATAACCTCTATGCCTGGTCTAAGGTATAAATGGTAAGTATTGCCAAGAATTATTTGAGTGCCTATATCAAGAAGGTCTTTGTGCAAGATAGCCTTTACTGTACCCTGAGTACCAACAGGCATAAACACTGGAGTTTCTATAGCGCCATGCGGTGTTGTTAACACCCCAAGCCTTGCCTTACCGTTGGATTTTACTACTCTAAAGGAAAACATGATAAGATAAAGTATTATAGACCAGTTAAAATTTTCTAAGCTTTATAACCATATTCTAATACTCTAACATTATCTAAGCTTATAGCCTTATAAGTAAGTCTTATTGAAAATTTTTATCAATAAACCTACTATTCATTCTATGGTTAGGATATTCATTACCTTTGTTTTGAGCCTTTCCATAGGATTTGCAAAGTGGTATGCTAACGTAAATGAGGGATTGGAAATAGCTAAAAGGGAAAATAAACCAATAGTCTTTTACTTCTATAGTAATTACTGCCCCTACTGTTCACAAATGGAAGAGTTTGTCTTGAACCAAGAAGATGTGCAAAAGAGGTTGGAAAATTTCGTAGTAATATCTCTAAACATCTCCTCCGATGATGGAAGTAAATGGTCAAGGAAATTTGGCGTGCCAGGAACACCCACAATGGTCTTTTACGATCCAAAGGCAGATAGGGTTCTTGGTGCTATTTTTGGTAGCAGGTCAAAAACAGAAATTAATAATTTCATAATGAACATATGTAGAAAAGCCAATATTAAAACATGCTAAAAAATTTTGAGGAGGTATAAACCATGGACAGAAGGAAGTTTTTAAGCCTAACGGCAGCAGCAGTTGTGGGACTTTCCTTAGTCCCAACCTTTAAGCCAGCCTTTGGTGCCACAAAACTGGAAGAGGAGATTCAAAAAAGGCTTGGAGTTCAGTTATCCCAAATAAAGGAATCCGCCGATATTAAGCTTACCGCTCCCACCATAGCGGAATCTGGAGCCAACGTACCTATAACGGTAGAATCCAGCATACCCATAGAACAAGTAGAACACTTGTGGATTTTTGTTGACAAAAATCCAGTACCATGGATAGCAGACGTAAAGCTCACTCCAATGAACGGTCAAGTTTTCCTTTCCACAAGAATAAAGATGGGAGAAACATCCAACGTAAGAGCCATACTAAAGCTTAAGGATGGTTCTTATGTGATGGCAACTAAGGAGGTAAAAGTCACGGCTGGCGGCTGTGGATAATCCAAAAAACTTTTATAAAGGAGGTAAAGTATGTCCGTAGGAACAGGTATATTGAGGGTGCCAAAAGAGGCTAAAAAGGGAGAGATAATTAGAGTCCAGATGGTAATAACCCATCCAATGACTCCAGCAAGAAAAGACCCTCAAACGGGTCAAGAAGTGCCAGCTCACCACCTTACAAAGCTTGACCTTCTGTTTAACGATAAGCTTTTAAGCAGTATGAACATGGGTGCAGGTATAAGCGCTAATCCCTTTATAGCAATAACTCTTAAGCTGGAGGATAGCGGAGTAGTCAAGATAGTATACGAAGACAACAAGGGTGGCAAATGGGAAAAAAGCGCGGAGGTTAAAGCCCTGTAGGGGGGTTAAACATGAAGAAGAAACTTCTATTGGGCATTTTTGCCACGGGTGCCTTGGTAGGCGCCCTCTCAACAAAAGCTATAGCCCAAGTGGAAGAAGAACTATCACCAGAAGAGGAAATTAGATTAGTTCAAGAGTTTAATAGAATGTTGGCAGAAGGTATAAACCCGGGGGAAATTTGGTATGAAGTGGGAAAAGAAGCCATAAAGAAGTATAACCTTGATAAATGTGATCTTGGTCTTGGTCCGGGAGTTTTTAAGGGTGCTGCAGCCCAGATGCCCAGATATTTTGCGGATGCTGGAAAGGTGATGGATCTTGAAACAAGGGTTGGATGGTGTCTTCAAAAGTATGCGGGTATGTCAAAGGAAGATGTCCTAAAGTTTGTACGCCAATGCTGGGGTAAAACAGGCAATTGCGTTAGTGAGTACGATGGCATAATTATGTATCTGACAATGGAATCTAACGGTCATAAGATAAATGTCAATTTAAAGGATCCAAGGGTTAAAAGGATGTACGATTTGGGAAAACAAGTCTATTACACAAGGATGGGACCTTGGGATTTTAACTGTGCCACCTGTCATGCTGGAAAGCAAGAAGTTAGAATAAGAGCTACAAAGCTTTGGAGTGCAGACAGACCAGGAGAGGCAGGCAACGCTGTTTCTATCTTTCCTAAATATCTTGTAAGGTGGGGTTTGCCAATGACCATGCACTATAGATACGCAGAATGCATGAGACAGATGAGATGGCCAGAGTTTATACCTCATTCTGATTTAGGAGTAGCCTTATCCACCTACCTATATGGTCTTGCCAATGGTACAGAAATAAAGGCACCTGGCATAGGGAGGTAAGCTATGAAAAGGATTGTAGGGCTAATGATTGTGTCTGGAATTTTAATAGGTGGAGTGGTGGCACAAGAAAAAGGAGGTAAAGTTAAAAAACAAGAATCCGTAAGGCAAGAAGAGGTTAGGGAATTGATGAAAAGTGGTTTTTCCAATGATCCAAGGTTTGCTTGGAAGCTAAACCAAGATGAGGCACAAAAGATATGCTCCCAATATCCAAGTCGTGAAAGCATGCCAGCTTCTGCCATTCAGAAGGTAATAGAGCTTAGCACCTCTGGCATTAACTATCCCCAGTGGGGGATATATTGGGGAGATTGGAAGGAGGGAAAGAAGTTGGTTGAAAGCCCAAGAGGCGGAAGGTTTGCAAGCTACGGCTTTTCTGACAATCCCGCCGACAAGGGCGGAAACTGTTATGCCTGCCATCTAATAGAAAAGGGTATGCCCGGTGGAACAATGGGACCCAATTTATATCAGTACGGAAAAAGATGGAACATAACTAAGGAAAACATGAACAGCCCAGAAACCATAGAGAAGCTAAGGATAGTTTACAACATAATATATAACTCTTGGTCTGCCTTCCCATGCTCTTCTATGCCAAGATTTGGTTACCATGGTAGTCTTTCTCCAAATGATGTAGCAAACATAGTTGCCTTCCTTCTCCACCCAGAGTCACCAGTTAATAAATAATACCCGGGGCTATGCCCCCTTTTTTTTAAATTAAGCTTAGGAGGGAAAAGAATGAATTTAAGCAGGAGAAGTTTTATCACATATTCAGCCCTTGCCCTATCTTCCTTAGCTCTCTCTCCCTATGCCTTTGCAAGAAGGCCAGTAAGTTTTGAAAGGCTTATGGAGTTTAAATCCTATGGAAACTTAACTCTTGTGTTCACATCCGATATACATGGACATTTAAAACCCTTGTACTTTGCAGAACCTATGAACCTTCTCGCTCCAGAAAACTTAAAGGGAACACCGGGATATTTGGCGGGTATGGATTTTTTAAAATT
>CALLAD010000049.1 GCA_938002625.1 uncultured Aquificaceae bacterium | reverse complement strand
AAGATTATTTATCTTACCTGCTTGATAGTATTCCTTATATCCTTTCCAATAAGCCGTTATATTTCCAGCGTTGCCAACAGGTATAAAGTGATAATCGGGGGCCCTTCCAAGGGCATCGCATATTTCAAAGGCTCCAGTCTTTTGCCCTTCTATTCTGTAAGGGTTTACCGAGTTCACTATTTCTACGGGCAAAAGCTCTCCTATTTTTCTTACAATATAAAGGGCATCATCAAAGTTTCCTTTTATGGCTATAACCTTTGCTCCATATATGACCGCTTGGGATAGCTTACCAAGGGCTACTGCACCCTTTGGAAGTAAAACGTAAGCCTTTAGCCCAGCCTTTGCGGCATAAGCAGCTGCCGATGCCGATGTGTTTCCAGTAGAAGCACATATTACAGCCTTTTTCCCTTCTTCTACGGCCTTTGATATGGCCACAGTCATCCCTCTATCCTTGAAGGATCCAGTGGGATTAAGCCCTTCATACTTAAGATAAATTTCACCCTTAAAGCCTATTGCCTTTGCAAGATTGCTTGCGTGTATTAGGGGCGTGTTTCCTTCGTATAGAGTTACTATAGGCGTATTTTCTCTTATGGGCAAAAATTCCCTATACTTGTAAATTATACCTCGCCAATAACTCATAATAACCTATGGAATATTATAAAGGCATACTATATTAAAATATTAGACCATTTAACCTTTTTGAGAGGTGAAGAGATGGAGCGTTTGGAGTACGATTCCTGTGGTGTGGGATTTGTATGCAATATAAAGGGAGAAAAGAGCCATCAGATAGTAAAATGGGGCATAGAAGCTGTTAAGAACCTCACCCATAGGGGTGCCATAGGTGGGGATGGAAAAACGGGGGATGGCGCTGGAATTCTTATTGAAATACCAAAGGGCTTTTTCAAGGATTACATAGAAAAAGAAGGTTTGGAAATTTCCTCCATAGAAAACTTGACCCTTGGTGTCCTATTCCTTTATGAAGATGTTAGGGGCAAAATAGAAGAGTATATAAAGGCTTCTCCCTTTTCCTTGGTAGGGTGGAGGGAAGTACCAGTAAACAAGGAAGCAGTAGGCGAATCGGCTTTAAAGGTAATGCCCAAAATCTTCCATTTGCTGTTGGATGCTAAAAATTCTCCAGAGGAAAGGAGAGAGGTTGACCTTTACATACTAAGAAGACGTATAGAGACCGACAAGAAAATAAAGGATAAGGTGTACTTTGCTTCCCTTTCTTCAAGGAAATTGGTATATAAAGGCATGCTTGTGGCACCACAGCTTGATGTTTTCTATCCAGACCTAAAGGATGAAAGAATAGAATCTTCCTTCTGCCTTTTCCATCAGAGGTATTCCACCAATACCTTTCCCAATTGGAAGCTTGCACAACCCTTTAGGTATTTAGCTCATAATGGTGAAATAAACACCCTTTTGGGAAACAGAAACTGGATGAGGGCTATAGAGCATGAGCTTGAGCATGAGATTTTTGGAGAGAATATAAAACTTGTAAGGCCATTAGTGTCTTACGATGAGAGCGATTCGGCATCCCTTGATAGGGTTTTTGAGCTTTTGGTGCTCGTAGGTTACACTCCAGAGCATGCCATTAATATGCTTATACCCCCAGCATGGGAGGGCGTGCCTTGGTTAAGCAAGGAAGTAAAGGAATTCTTTGAGTACCAATCCTTGCTTATGAAGCCTTGGGATGGTCCAGCAAGCATAGCTTTTACCGATGGTAAAAAGATAGGTGCCCATTTAGATAGAAATGGATTAAGACCAGCAAGGTACGTGCTCACGGAGGATGGAATTCTTGTATTAGGGTCAGAAGTGGGTATGATAGACCTCGGAGACAGAAGGGTAATAAGGAAGGGTAGGCTCGGCCCTGGCGATACCTTGGTGGTGGATCTTTCAAAGGGTGTGGTAAAAGAAACGGAGGAGATATTAAAAGAATTATCCTCTCAAAAACCTTATGGAGAATGGCTTGAAAAGCATCTTGTAAGACTGTCCCAAATAGTAAAAGATTACACAATACCAAAGCCAGAGGAGGATAAGGATAGAATAAGGAAGCTGGTAGCCTTTGGCTATACCCAAGAGGAAATAAAGCATGTACTGGCTCCAATGGCAGAGGAAGGTAAGGAAATAACCTTTTCCATGGGAGATGATGCGCCCATACCACCCCTTTCCGAAAAACCAGTGCTATTGTTTAGATACTTCAAGCAAAGATTTGCTCAGGTTACCAACCCACCCATAGACCCCATAAGGGAAAGGGCTGTAATGTCCCTTAGGATGAACTTGGGGCATAAAAGGAACTTTTTAAAGGAGGAAGAGGAGCACGCCAAAAGGCTTCAGATAGAAAGTCCAATACTTTTACCTTACCAGTTTAAGGCTTTGATGGAGCAAAAGCATTTCAAGGTGGCTTGGGTGCCCATGACCTATCCGAAGGAAAGGAGCTATTGCGTGGTGGAATTACAAGACCTTGCTGGTGAAAGGAGAATAACCGACATCCTTTACGATGCCATGTACGAGGGCATAAGCATATGCGACCTTAGGTTGGGCGTGGAGATAGTGTGCCGAAGGGTAGAAGAAGCGGTGAAGGAAGGAGCAAGCATAATAGTGCTTTCCGATAGGAATATATCAAAGTACAGATTAGCAGTTCCAAGCCTTTTGGCAGTTTCCGCCGTGTTTAAATGGCTTTCGGAAAGAAACCTTGCCAACAGGGTATCCATAGTAGTTGAAACGGGAGAGGCAAGGGATACCCATCAAATGGCATGCCTAATAGGTTATGGTGCCTCTGCCGTATATCCCTATCTTATGTATGAACTTATATACGACCTTTGCCAAAAGGGAGAGATAAAGGTTCCTTACGAAAAGGCTATTTTTAACTACAAAAAGGCATTAGAGGATGGGCTATTAAAGATAATGTCAAAGATGGGTATTTCTACCCTTAATTCCTATCAAGGTGCAAAAATCTTTGATACAGTTTGCTTAAACAGGGATTTTGTGGAGGAATACTTCCCTGAAACTCCAGCAACCTTGGAATCGGATGGTATTTTTGAAATACAGGAAAGCATGTTAATAAGGCATGATGCGGCCTTTGAAGTGGAAAATCCACAGCTTGATTATGGCGGTGATATGAAATTTAGAAAAGGTGGGCAGTATCATGCATGGTCTCCCTTTGTAGTTAAGGCCTTGCATAAATTCTTAGAAACAAAGGATTACAAAGACTATAAGGAATTTTCTAAATTGGCAAACGAAGAACATCCTACCTTTATAAGACATCTATTGGATTACAAGAGGGCAGAAAAGCCCATACCCATAGAGGAAGTAGAAAGCGTAGAATCCATACTTAAAAGATTTGTAACGGGTGGCATGTCCTTGGGAGCCCTATCTCCAGAAGCTCACGAGGTGATAGCAGAGGCTTGCAATAGGCTTGGGATGAAAAGTAACTCTGGAGAGGGTGGAGAAGATCCAAAAAGATATTGGACCATTAAAAACTCTGCCATAAAACAAGTGGCCTCTGGGCGTTTTGGCGTAACACCAACCTATCTTGCTTCCGCAAAGGATATTGAAATAAAGATAGCTCAGGGTGCAAAACCAGGAGAGGGCGGACAACTTCCAGGCAAAAAGGTAAACGAATACATAGCAAAGCTAAGGTATGCTCAGCCCGGTGTAACCCTAATCTCTCCCCCACCCCATCATGACATATACTCCATAGAGGACTTGGCACAGTTAATAAACGACCTTAAGGAAGCAAACCCAGAAGCAAAAATATGCGTAAAGCTTGTATCGGA
>CALLAD010000048.1 GCA_938002625.1 uncultured Aquificaceae bacterium | reverse complement strand
TTCCCTACAAAAGGCAAAGGCGCTAAGGCCTTTTGTAGAAAAACTTATAACTCTTGGCAAAAAAGGAGATTTAACGGCACGTAGAAGGGCTTTAGCTCTTCTTCCCGATAGAAAAGTAATCAAAAAGCTCTTTGAAGAAGTAGCACCAAGGTTTGAAAACAGAAATGGTGGATATACAAGAATAATAAAACTCCCCGATAGAAGAAAGGGCGATGGTTGTGAGTTGGCTATAATTGAACTTGTAGAATGATAAAGGGCATCCTCTCGCTTATTATAAACCTTCTTATCTTGTTGGTATTTTTGTATGCTATAGGATCTTGGATACCACAGATAAGGCAAAGCAAGCTTTATGAAAAGCTTGATGCCCTAATTTCTCCACTTCTTGAGCCCTTTAGAAGGCTAATTCCACCGGTAGGTGGTTTGGATTTTTCTCCCCTTTTACTTTTATTGGTCTTGTACCTTATAAAAAACCTTCTTAAGCTTTGAGGCTTGACCTTTATCTGGTAGAAAAGGGTTATGCATCATCAAGGGAAAAGGCGCAAGCCCTTATTATGGCTGGGCTTGTGCTTGTGGATGGCAAAGTTGTAACAAAGCCTGGAACAAAGATAAAAGAAGGTCAAAGGGTAGAAGTAAAAGAGCCTCCTAAGTATGTTTCTCGGGCTGGCTATAAATTGGAAAATGCTTTAAAAAAATTTAATCTTGATGTTAATGGTATGATAGCCCTTGATGTGGGATCATCCACTGGGGGCTTTACCCAATGCCTTTTAATGCATGGTGTAAAGAGGGTTTATGCGGTAGATGTCGGAAAAGGGCAAATGGACCCAAAGCTAAGACATGATCCAAGAGTAATCCTTTATGAAGAAACCGATGCAAGGGAATTAACCCATGAACATATTCCAGAAAAGGTAGATTTGGTAACGATGGACGTATCTTTTATATCAGTTTTGAAGCTTCTTCCCAACGTGCTAAAATTTTTAAAGGAGGATGGGATCTTGCTTGTGCTTGTTAAACCCCAATTTGAAGTTGGGCCAGAAAAAGTAAAGAAGGGCATAGTAAGGGAAGAGCTTTACAGAAAGGAAGCAATACTAAAGGTTATAGATTTTTTAAAGTCTTATGGTATGAAGGTAGGCGGTGTGATTAAGGCTAAACCAAAGGGCACTAAGGGAAATGAGGAATTTTTTGTGCTTGCTGGGAAAAGCTTAGAAGAATTAAGGGATATAATGAAAGAGGTGGAGGATGCCCTTAGAGAGGTTGTTTAAAGAAAACTACTTAACGGGTAAAGTTGGTATTTATCCTTTTACGCCAGAAAATTTAATGCGGGTGGGCCTTGCTCTTTGTGTATATATGAAGCTTCATAAGGAAGTAGAAAAGCCATGCATGAGTATAGAGGAGCTAAATTTTGTTACCTTGGCTTTGAGCGTGGGTTTTATGGCTGGTGGCGGCGATGTTCATGTGGGAAGCAAAGAAGGGGACAATATAAGGATAAAACTTATTAAAGGAGAAAGTGAAATCAGACTGAGCATAGAGGGTTTGGAGGATTATGAACTTAAAATGGTTGAATCTATACTCTTTAGCAGGTATAATATGCCGAAAGCTCAGGGAGAGGAGATAGGTAATATATGGATACAAGAGAAGAGGCTTTAAAACTTTCCGAAGATTTAATAAAAAAGCTCTTAGATTTTGGAACAGAAATGGATGAGTTCTATAGGAGGTTTAGAGAGCTTAGGCTTTTGGAGGATGACCTTTCTTTTCAATCGGCTCTGCTCAAAGTAGAACATTCTTTTTTTATGTTGGTACAATCCATGAATATCCTTAGAGAACAGCTTAACTTATTAAGAATAGCAAGCAAGAAAGGGGGAATATACTAATGGGTGTATTTTGTCTACTTTTGGATAAAAAAAAGCAATATTTTCAACTACTGGCAGATATTTTTGATGTAACTGGTCATAAGCTACTTGTAGCTTTGGATGAAAAGAAGGCAAAGGAATTCTTAGAGGTATCTTCTCCAGAAGTTTTATTGCTTTCTTTTGAAGATAGAGATTTTTGGTTTAAACTCTTAGAAAAGGAAAAATACCTTTTGCCCATATTCTTTGTGGAAAATCAAGAAAATGCAGAAAGGATAAAGGAATACGGATTGACGGAGCTAAACTATGTTCTTTTACCCTTTAATCCAATGGAATTGCTTTCTAAGTTGGTTAATCTAAGTAGAGATATTCGTCAACAAGCAAGTCTAAGCCGATTAGGATTTATTAACACCCTTTTAAAACTCCTAAACTACAAAAGAGATTTGGCAATATCCCTTAAAGGTAAAGAGGAAGCTTGTACTTTGTATTTATCGGGAGGTACGGTAAAGGGTAGCAATTGTAACAAAGAAAAATTTCTGAGGCTCATTGCAGAAGAGGGAGCAATTATAGAATTGGAATCCTTAATGGAGGGTGAATACCCTTATACCTATAAAAATACTTGGGATTTTCTCTCAAGGATTCTAAGTTATGAAGAAGAAAAAGTAGTTGGTACAATATCTGTGAAGGAAGTTTATACTCCAATAGACCTAAGCCAGCCTATTAGATTGGAAGAAAACTTCTATTGGGTGGGTTCTGAAAACAAAAGAAGTCTATTTCAAAAGAATGTCTATTTAAGGATATTTGAAAAGGACAATATAAGTATTCCCCTTTTGATAAATATAGGGGGATTTCAAGATTACTCCACCGTAAAGTTGAAGATTGAGCAAATCATAGGTTCTATGGATATAATCAAGGGTTTGATCCTTCTAAGTTCTGAAATAGATGAGGTATCTGGCATTTTTAATTTTCTTCAATCAAACTATACGGCACCTATTATAACTTCTTTAAACATAGCCAATAGACTAAGAGAATCTGGCGTGTCTCAGAATAGGATAAGAATTATAGAAGCCCTGCCAGGGAGAAAGCTAAAGCTTGCCACGGGAGATGTGCTAAGTTTCGTATCTACTCCTTTCTTGCCATTAGCTGGAAGCTTTATGGTTTTGGAGGAGAATAGAGGTTATCTTTTTACTGGAAGCTTTCTTAGTTCCCTATGTTCCATAGAGGAGCTCAATCCAAAGGAGGAGGCAAACATAGAGGATATAGTTTTGTATACAAGTTTAAGCATAGCTTCTAAGGATTTGCTAATTGACAATCTTAAGAATTTAGAAACGGAAAAAATCTCTTCCGTGTATCCCATGTTTGGTAATCCTATAATTTCCCAAAATACACTAAGGGAAGTTATTGAAGGGCTAAGCTCTGTTCACGTAAATACGCAAAAATTTGAAGTTGAAAGGTTTTCAGAGGCTTTAGATGCTGTGCTTAGTCTTTTGAAGGAGAGCTTAGAAGAGGAAAAGTTTGGGGCTTTTGTAGAAGAGTTCAATCAATTTGTATATATGGAAGATGGAGCAATCTTACAAAGTTTTGTGAATATGGAGGATATACCTAATCTAATGATAAATATAATGATGTCAAGGAACATAGCTCCAAGATATATAAAAGAAGCTATAAGAATATTCTATAGGATGGGAGTTCCCATTACCATATAAGGCTTTTCCCTATTCTGTCAAAGCGTGGGTTTATGAGCGCTAAGAATAACTGTTTAAAGCCAGTGAAAATATTTACATCCGTGCTATCTAAGGGGGGAATATCGCCAGAGAAATAGATGACAAAGGCTTTGCCCACAATGTTTTCCCTTGGTACAAATCCCCAATATCTACTATCTTCGCTATTGTCTCTGTTATCTCCCATCACAAAGTAATGACCTTCTGGTACCCTTATTGGTCCTACATCCTTTCTAAACATGAAAGGATTCTCATACAAGGCTATTTTATACTTTAAGCCGTTTGGCAATGTTTCTTCGTACATAAGTTTTTTTGTACCATCTTCTTGTAGTTTATCTATCAGCTTGAGATGTACTTCTTCTCCGTTTATGTATACCCTTTCACCTTTTACCTCAATTATATCCCCAGGCATGCCTATTATTCTTTTTATAAAGTCTATTTGGGGATTTACTGGCCATTTGAAAACTACAATATCTCCTCTTTGAGGCTCAGAAAGTCTATAAACCAGTTTATTTACCAATATAAAATCACCTACCAAAAGGGTTGGTTTCATAGAGCCCGATGGTATGTTATAGGCTTGTACAAAAAAGGCCCTTATGAAAAGAACTATGATTATTACTGCAATAAGTTCTTTAAGCCATTTGGGGATTTTGTGCATCCCTACTATTTTAGCATAATAGCCAACCTTTTACTCCTTAACTGTCCACAAGCTCCAAAAACTTCTATACCTTTACTTATTCTGACAAAAACAGAAAGGTTATAGCTTCTTAAGATATTCTGAAAGGCGTAAACCCTTTCAAGGGGAGGTCTTTCAAAGGGCAAGGATGGGTCTGGATTATAGGGTATGAGATTTATCTTAAACTTTCTTCTGTAGGGGGCTATAAGCTTGGCAAGGAAGTGGGCATCCTTTTCTCTATCGTTTACATCCTTTATAAGCACGTATTCAAGCATTATCCTTCTGTCGGTTGGATAGGGGAATTCTACAAGGGTTTTTATTAAATCTTCAAGGGGGTTTGTTTTACTTATGGGCATTAAAGATTCCCTTATGTATTGGTTGGGTGCATTTAGGGAAACAGCAAGGTTAACTTCCCTTAGCAACGGGTCTTGCGCCATCTTTTTTATTTGAGCTATAAGCCCGCTTGTGGATATACTTACTCTTCTTTTGGAAAGGTCTAATCCCCATGGGCTTATCATTATGTATAGGGCTTTTTTAAGATTTTCAAAATTAGCAAGGGGTTCACCCATACCCATAAATACCACATTTCTTATCCTTTGGTCCACATCCTTTTGTACCAGTAAGTATTGATCCAGCATCTCTGAAGGGCTTAAATTTCTCACAAGCCCATCAATGGCAGTAGCGCAAAATTTACATCCCACTGCACAGCCTATTTGGGAAGAGAGACACAAAGTAAGATGATCCCTTTCAAAGATAAGCACTGTTTCTATAAGGTGTCCATCCCACGTGCGAAATATGTATTTAATGGAGTCACTGGCTATAACCTTTTCAACTTGTTCAAGGGTATGAACCTTAAATTTTTCCGAGAGGATTTCCCTGTATTTTTTGGGAAGGTCTGTCATGTTTTGAAAGTTGCTCTCAAGCCTTTTGTATATCCAATTCATAACCTGATTAGCTCTGTATGCTTCAAGGCCTAAGCCCTCAAACTTTTCCCTTAGTTCTTGCAAGGTATAGGAAGTTATAAAGCCCATAAGATATAATTATAGGCCATGCGTTGGAGTAGATATTTTTGGTATACTTCAAAGGAAGATCCAGCGGATGCAGAGGCACCATCCCATAAGCTTTTAATAAAGGGTGGTTTTATAAAACAAGTATCCTCTGGCATATATGAGTTTAATCCACCTGGAGTAAAAGTACTTAGGAAGATAGAGAATATAGTAAGGAAAGAAATGGACAGGAGCGGAGCTTTGGAGGTGCTCCTAACAGTCCTAAATCCATCGGAGCTTTGGAAGGAGACGGGAAGATGGGACCTTTATGGTAGAGAGCTTTTTACTCTAAGGGATAGGAACGGGAGGGATTATTGTCTTGGACCCACCCACGAGGAGGAAATTACAGATCTTGTTAGGTCTTATGTGAATTCATACAAGCAGTTACCTTTAATCCTTTATCAAATACAAGTTAAGTTTAGAGATGAGAAAAGGCCCAGATTTGGCTTGATAAGGGGTAGGGAGTTTATTATGAAGGATGCCTATTCCTTTGATACGGATGAAATGTCTGCGATGATCTCTTATGAGAATATGAAGTTTACCTACGACAGGATATTTAAAAAGCTTAGGTTGAAGACCCTTATGGTGGAAGCAAGCGTTGGAGCCATAGGGGGCATTAGTTCCCATGAATTCGTAGTTTTAACCGATTATGGGGAGGCACGAGTTGCTTATTGTGATAATTGCAATTATGCTGCCAATGCAGAAATTGTGAAGCTATCAAAACCAAAAGAGGAGGAAGAGAAAGAAAAACCCTTGGAGAAAAGATATACACCAAATACGGATACAATAGAAAAACTCTCCTCTTATCTTGGAGTGCCTTCAGGAAAAATAATAAAGGCCGTGCTGTACATAGTTGAGGATAAAGAGCCTGTAATGTTTTTGATAAGGGGGGATAGAAGCATTGATGAAAACAAGGTGGAGGCCTTTCTTGGTACTGAGAATTTTAGGCTTGCGGATGATCAAGAAGTCTGGAACATCCTTAAAACTAAAAAGGGCTTTATTGGACCCTTTAACCTTCCAAACAAGGTTAAGGTTTATTGGGATAACTCCACCTATGGAATAAAGAACGCGGTGATAGCCTTAAATGAGCCAGATTATCATTATGTGGGAGCAAATCCCGGTAGGGATTTTAACTATGGAGAATTTGTTGACGTGTGCCAAGTGGAGAATGGGGATCCATGTCCAAAATGTGGATCTCCTCTAAGGGTAAGCAAAGGTTTAGAGCTTGGACATATATTTTTGCTTGGTACAAGATATTCAGAGCCCATGAAGGCATACTATAGAGATCATACGGGCCAAGAAAAGCCGATAATAATGGGATGCTATGGAATAGGTATATCAAGGTGTATATCTGCCATAGTGGAGCAGTACAGCGATGAAAAAGGGATAAAATGGCCAACGCCCATAGCACCCTTTGAGCTTGACATAATATGCGTAAACACCTCTGACCAAGAACAGAGGGAAGTTGCCGAAAAACTCTATTTATTGGCAAAGGAGCTTGACATAGATGTTATATACGATGATAGGGATGAAAGCCCTGGCTTTAAATTCGCCGATGCAGACTTGTGCGGTTTTCCCTATAGGATAGTGGTTGGTAAAAAGGTAAAGGAAGGAAAAGTAGAGCTACAAAGCAGACATACAGGGGAAAGGTGGGATATGGAAATAGATAAGGTAATAGAAGAGGTTAAAAGACTTGTTGATGAAGATAAAAAGTAATACACTATAACCATCATACCCCGCATAAATTCCCAGCCAGTATATATAATAAAATCCTATGGAATACAGACCACAAGAAATAGAGGCCAAGTGGCAGAAAATTTGGGAAGAGGAAAGTATTTTCTCTGCAAAGGAAGAGGGTAAAAAGGTATACGTGCTTGAGATGTTTCCCTATCCCTCTGGTCGTATACATATGGGGCATGTGAGGAATTACACCATAGGCGATGCCATAGCAAGGTTTTTAAGGTTCAAAGGCTATTCTGTTCTACATCCTATGGGATGGGATGCCTTTGGCTTGCCAGCGGAGAATGCTGCCATAAAGCATGGAGTACATCCCGCCAATTGGACCTATGAAAACATAGAGTACATGAAAAAGCAGCTTAAGAGCCTTGGCTTTTCCTACGATTGGAATAGGGAAATAGCCACATGCGACCCAGAATACTGTAAGTGGAATCAATGGATTTTTTTAAAGTTTTTTGAACATGGGCTTGCTTATAGGAAGTCTGCTGAGGTCAACTGGTGCCCTAACGATGAAACGGTACTGGCAAACGAGCAAGTTATAGATGGTAAATGCTGGAGATGTGGCACTCCCATAATTAGAAAAGAAGTGCCTTCTTGGTATTTAAAGATAACGGCTTATGCGGAGAGGCTTTTGGAGGATTTAAAAGATTTAGAGGGCAAATGGCCAGAAAGGGTTATAGCTCAACAGAGAAACTGGATAGGCAGGTCGGAAGGCGCCCTTATAAAGTTTTTCGTGGGGGATATACCAATAGAAGTTTTTACCACAAGACCCGATACGCTTTTTGGTGCTACCTTTGTAGTTCTGGCACCAGAACATCCACTAACCCTGGAGTTATCAAAGGATCCAAAAGTAAGGGAATTTGTAGAGAGGATGAAACAAAAATCTACGAGGGAAAGAGGTATAGAAGGAGAAAAGGAAGGCGTATTCCTTGGAGTTTACGCCACAAATCCAGCAACTGGGGAGAAAATTCCCGTATGGACCGCCAATTATGTACTCTATGAATATGGGACTGGAGCCATAATGTGCGTGCCAGCCCATGATCAAAGAGACTATGAATTTGCAATAAAGTATAACCTTCCCATAAAGCCCGTTATAAAACCTTTTGAAGGAGAATTGCCACAGGATAGAGCTTATGAATTAGGAGGAGTTCTTATAAACTCTGGCCCATTTAATGGTATGGAATCTGAAAAGGCAAAGAAAGCCATAACCCAATGGCTAAAAGAAAGAGGCTTAGGAGATTTTAAGGTAAGCTATAGGTTAAGGGATTGGAATATATCCAGGCAAAGGTATTGGGGTACACCCATACCCATTGTATACTGTGATGAGTGCGGTATAGTGCCAGTGCCCGAGGAGGATCTTCCTGTAGTTTTACCAAAGGAAGTAGAAATAACAGGTCATGGAAATCCCCTTGAAAAGGTTCCTAATTTTGT
>CALLAD010000047.1 GCA_938002625.1 uncultured Aquificaceae bacterium | reverse complement strand
GGTAGCTATTCTATAGAACTAAGTAAGTTTCTTTCTTATACCTACAGAAGCTTTCAAAGGGCAAGAGGTTATTGGAAAGATCTTTTGGTTAGCATGAACCTTTTTTCTATTACCGATATTTATGGAAATGTATACTTGGGCAAAGATATATACAAGGTAGAGGAAGATGGGATTTACTTTATAAGCCTTAAAAAGGAATATTTAGATAGGATTGATAGTATTAACTACAAGGCTTTAAAGATATGGAACATTCTTAGTAGAACAGGTGGTTATCAGAAGCACCCCATGGCGAGGGATGCGGTTATTTTATCGGCCCTTATGTTTAATGAAGGGCTTTATCAAGAAACAGAAAACTATTGTGAGTTATGCCTTGAAAGATACCCTCATGAATATCCCTATTTTAGAGCCATTTATCTTTTATCTGGGCTTTATTCCGCAAAGTCTAAGGAACTTTTCCATGAATTAAGACAAGTTATAAAGGATCTTGAAGGCATAGGTGAAGTCTATTATGGTATAAACATACTTAAGCTAAGAAGGGATATAGAAACATTGCTAAAGAGAGCGGAAAAGGAAAACTATCTTATCCCTATAAAAATTGAGTTTATAAATCAAAAGGGTAAGGCCGAAGGGTTTTTGGGTAAAATCATTAGAAGGATAGGGCGCTTTATAAAGGGTCTTTTTGGTAAAAGGGATAAGGGAAAATATTTCCTTGAGGAAGATTTATGTTCAAAGAGTTCTCAGACCCTATACATCAACTCATAAAGGCAAAGGAGTGCGAGGTAAAGATAATAGACAGCTTTCCCTTACAAAGGCTAAGGTTTATTAAGCAATTGGGGATTTCCTACTTGGTTTTCCCTTCTGCTCAACATAGTAGATTTGAGCATTCCCTTGGTACCATGGAGTTGGCGGGCAAAATATATACAAGCCTTGGTCTTAAGGATGAAAAACTTTATAATCTTGTTAGATTGGCTGGTTTGCTTCATGACATAGGGCATACTCCCTTTTCCCATACCACGGAAATTTTTCTTGGAGATAAAAGTCATGAGCAAATAGGAGAAAGGGTTCTTTTTGAAGAAGGATTGGCGGATATATTGCTAAAATGCGGGTACACATGGGAAGACCTTCAGATGCTTGTTAATATTGCCTTTAAAAAAACTGAAGACTTTCCCAAGGTTATAACGGGAGAGTTTGGTGCCGATAGGATGGATTACTTAAGGAGGGATGCCTATTTTTGTGGAACTTCTTACGGTTTTTTTGACTATAGCAGGCTTCTTGAAAACATAATCTTAATAGAGGGAAAAAAATGCGTACATATAAGCGCCCTTAGATCTTTGGAAAGTTTTGTAATTGGCAGATATTTTATGTACTCTCAAGTTTACTTTCACAAGGTTATTCGCATACTTAACATACACCTAAAAGAGGTTCTTGAAGATTTTTTTAATAGGGGCTTATTAAGCCCGGAGGATTTCCATAGAAAAAGTGATGCCCATGTTATATCTTTAATGATGGACAGGCACGGGGAGGAAAAGGTTAAAAGGATATTGGGAAGGGAACATTACAGGCTGGTATTTGATAGAACTTCAAAGGAAGAATTTGATTATGTAAAGGCTAAGCTTTTGGAAAAATATCCAGAGGATCTGCTTAGATTTGACCACATAAGCAAAAGAGTACTGGATGAGGATATACTTCTTTGGGATGGAAGGAAATTTTTAAATCTTGCCCAAGTCTCTCCTCTGATAGCTTCTTTAAAGGATATTGAGTTTTATAGAATATACGCCCATCCAAATTATAAGGAAGAGATAAGAGATGAAGTTGTCCGTATACTTAAAAAATTCTAAGTTTGTTACCCTTCTTTTCGTGCATCTTACCGCCCTTGTGGGCATTCTCTCTCTTTGGAAAGTGGCGGATACTTATATCTTTCTAATCTTTCTCCTTGTCTACATGCTTGGTGTATATATGGACATAAGGGGTGTGTATCCAATAAGAAGGATACTTTTAACCCTGTTTGGCTTCCTTCTGAGCTTTTATTTTCTATCCTTTTTGAACCTTGAGGACCTTCTTAAACCCTTCTCCCACGTGGTTCTTCTTCTTCTTTCCATAAAAAGCCTTGAGGAAAAAAGACCAAGAGATCTTTATCAAATACTTCTCTTAAGCCTTTTTGGTATTGCTATATCCACCGTTTATAATCTTAGCCTAAGCTTTCTTCTTATATTTCTTCTGCATAGCTTTTTGGGAATATCCTCTCTTGTCTTTTTAAACCTTTATAGAAAGGTTGGAGAAAAAGAGCTTAGCTGGCAAAGCTACAGGGGCTATATTTCTGTTAGCTTATTGTTTTTCTCCCTTGCCTTTTCCATTGCCCTACCCCTTTTCTTCTTTCTGCCAAGAATCCAAACACCGCTTTTTGACTTGATCTCTGGAAGGGGAGGGCTAAGGACTGGCCTTCCCGATCATATTAGCTTGGGAAAAGTAGGTGAAATACAAGAGGACAACACGGTTGTGTTTAGAGTTTATGGATTACCTCAAAATATAGGAGAGGCTTACTGGAGGGCTATAGTTTTTGATAAATACGTAAATAATACATGGATTAGAACAAGGGAAGCTTTTTACCAACTACCAAGGGGACAGGGGGAATTGGTCTATACCTTGATAATTGAACCATCCTTTGATAACATAATACCAGCCCTTGATTATCCCTATAGCATTATCAAAATAGAAGGGATGGATGCAAGCCCTTATATAAGCACGGGGAACCTCCTAAGGATTAATAAAGAAATTAACAAAACCATAAGGGTAGTGGTAAGCTCTTCCAGTGTAATGTATATAAAAGACAATCCAAGCCGATATTTAGACTTACCAAGCCAGATAAGCCCTAATTTGCAAAGGCTTGCCCGTGAGCTTTCCAAAAATGCGAAGGATGATATGGAAAAATTAGAAAGGGTGCGTGAGTATTTTTCAAGGGATTATAAATATAGCCTAAGGCTTGAGAAGTATGAAGGTGATCCCCTTGATTATTTTCTTTTTGTATCCAAGAAAGGAAATTGTGAGTATTATGCAAGTGCAACTGCTTTGTTACTTAGGATGATGGGTATACCTGCAAGGGTTGTGGGAGGGTATAAGGGCTCCATATGGAACCCCTTTGGTGAGTATCACATAATAACCAATTCTATGGCTCATGTATGGGTTGAAGCTTACATAAATGGTAACTGGATAAGAGTTGATACTACTCCCCCATACTTATCTCCGGCGGCACAGAGAATATCCTCCATTGCCCTTGTAAGGGATTACATAATAAGCTTTTGGTACTCCAACATAATAGGCTATTCCTCCGAAAAGCAGATTAGACTTTTTACAAGTATAGGAAAGGGAATAAAGAATGAACTAAGCTTGGAAAACCTAAGGAAAAGGTTTTTACAAGCTCTTTACCTTGTAGCTTTAATTTCCACTTTTTATCTGATCCTACGCATCCTTTTAAAACTTAGAAAAACTCCCCAAAATCTCTACCTTAACATGAAAAGCTTACTCATAAAAGAGGGAATAATAGAGGATAAAGACCTCCCCGAGGATCTTCTCCAGAAGTGCAAAAATAAAGACTATTATCAAATGGTCAAGTTTATAGTCTCCTTATACCAGAGGTATAAATATTCCCCCTACAAAGTCTATCCCAACGAGATAGAAGAAGGCTATAGGACTTTGAAAAAGTTAAGGGAGTCTATCCGTAGTTCTTATCACTCCTAACCTTTATTATGGTATGTACATTTCCCCTTGGGTTAAAATCTCCTATAACTTCCAAAAACTTTGGCTCAAGAAGTTCATAAAGGGCCGCATATATTTCATTGGTGGCTTGCTCGTGGGATATATACCTATTTCTAAACTTATTTAGCCAGAGTTTTAAGGACCTTAGCTCTACTATCTTTTTGCTGGGTATATACCTTATCTTTATAGTGGCATAATCAGGATATCCAGACCTTGGGCAAAGACAAGAAAACTCTGGGAAAGTAATTTCTATCATGTAATCCCTTTCGGGAGAGGGATTTTCCCAAGCTTCAAGCTTGGCTTCTTCTATGGCTATTTCTCCATACTTTTTTTCCATAGGATTTTATTTTATTCCAATGGCACGGAACTTGAAGGGTATTTTTTCAATAATTTTGACATTCTAAGAGAATATAAAAACCATCAAACTCCCTTCCTTTTGTAATTTCCCTACATTCTGTAAATTCCTTTGCGTATTTTAATTTTGTTATAACAAGCCCTTTTGCCTTTGATGGCTCCTCTAAGTTTTGTATACACCTTTCTGAGTAGTACACAAGGGCAGAATCCTCCGCCCTGTAAAAGTATACAGGGCCATTGTAGGCTTTTACTATGGGATAAGCCTCTGGCACAAAACGCTTTGATTCATAGAAATAAAGGGAAAAGGTTAAAAGTAAAAGGCTAACAGAAGATAAGAAAATAGTGTTCCTCAAATACCTTTCTCCTAATACATGCGCTATTAATATGGCAAGGGGTGGATAAGCAAAGAGTATGTAATGGTGCAGCTTGTTGTAGGAAAGGCTAAAGAAGATAAGAACAAAAAGAGCCCAAAGAACAAGAGGAAGCCATTGCCTTTGAAATCTTTTTAAAAGCTTTGGATACAGGGGTAAATACCACAAACTACCAATAACAATCACAAGAAAATAGTAGTAAAAGGGAGCTGGATGGGTAGACCTCTGGCCTGTGTATCTCATTATGTTTTCATATACAAAAAACCTATAAAAATATTCATACCCGTGCTGGGCTATCATTAAAAGGTACCAAGAAGATCCCAAAAGGATAAAAAGAAGTATACCCTTAACCTTTAAAAAATCAAAACTTCTTTTCCAAAGTACGTATACACTTAGGGCAAGAATAAGGCCCACTGGTCCTTTTGTAAGAAAGGCAAAGGAAAGGGAAATCCATCCAAGTACAAATCTTTCCTTAAGGAAGCTATACAAACCAAGAAGGACAAAAAAGGTGTTTAGCATCTCTGGTACTACAGCCCTTGATTCTATCCACATGTGGGGAAAGGTGAGAAGTACAAGAGCAGCTTTTGGGGCTATATCTTTGGAATAAAAATCCCTTGCAATAAAGTAAGTAAGGAGAACTACACCAAAGGCGGCCAATCCAGAAACAAGCCTTGCGGAAAACTCTTTTATGCCAAAAATATAAGAGCTTAAGGCTACAAACCAATATAACATTGGTGGTTTTTCAAACCTTGGATTGCAATTGTAAAGGGGAAAGATAAAATCTCCGCTTTTTAGCATATGCTGCACAGCGGACATATTCCTTCCTTCATCAAGAGAAGTAAAAGATAAAATCCAGTTACCCCAAAAAAGATAAAAGAAGGAAAGTATCAGA
>CALLAD010000046.1 GCA_938002625.1 uncultured Aquificaceae bacterium | reverse complement strand
ACTGGAGTGCCACTAAAAGAGCTTGAAAAGCTCAATCCAGAGTATAAGGACAAATGGATACCAGCAGGAGCTAAGGTGAAAATACCTCAGAGAGAAACGCA
Source organism: uncultured Aquificaceae bacterium (assembly GCA_938002625.1). Lineage (GTDB taxonomy): Bacteria > Aquificota > Aquificia > Aquificales > Aquificaceae > Pampinifervens. Next base: position 6,422 of record CALLAD010000046.1, on the reverse strand, counting down.
ACAGGCAGCAAGAGAAACTCAGCAAGTGGTGAAAAGTAGAAGGGATGAAAGGAGTACAATAAGCGAATTAGAAAGGGAAAGTGCTAACATACCTACAAGTCCATCCTTAAACATAACCAAATTCCAACCTCCTGTAGAAGGTAAAATATCAAAGGTTCAAAAAGGTATAGAAATATTCGCTCCATGTTCAGCTCCCGTAAGAGCGGTAGATAGTGGTAGGGTGATATATAGCGGAGGGGATATACAAGCTTACGGCAATATGGTGATAATTGAACACAGAAATTTCATCTCCTTATATGCATATAACGAAGCTAATTTGGTTAAAAGGGGTGAAAATGTAAGCAAAGGACAGATTATAGCAAGGGTTGGTAAAAGGAATGGTAATGAAGAATGCTCTCTAAGGTTTGAAATCAGGAATAAGGAAGGAATTCCCCTTGATCCAACAGAATATATTAGTTTTCAGTAAAAAGCCTATCGCCTATATCCCCTACCCCTGGCACTATATATCCCTTTTTATTTAAGCCTTTATCTATGCTTATTACAAAAAATTCTACTTCTGGATACGCAGAAGACACTCTTTCCAATCCTTCTGGAGATGCTACTATGTTAAAAGATATCAGTTTTTTAGGATGTAAAGCTAAAATCTCTTCTATAGCCATGCTAAGACTTCCGCCCGTTGCAAGCATGGGATCAAGAATTATTACCCATTTATCTTTAACTTCTGGAAGTCTTTTGTAGTATAGCTTTGGTTTTAAAGTTTCTTCCTCTCTTTTTATAGCCAAAAAGCCCGCCTTCGCCCTTTTAAGGGCTTTAAGTGCTCCGCTTAGCATAGGCAATCCAGCTCTTAATATGCATACAAATACCACCTTTTCTTCATCAATAAAATCAAAAAAGCCCTCTTCCAATATACCCTCTATTTTTTCCTTCTTCTTTGGGAAATTTTCAAGAATGTAAGACATGGCTATTAAGGTTATTTCTTCTATTAAATCCCTAAGAGTTTCTGGTGGTGTTTTCTTATCTCTAAGAAGGTTCGTTTTATGCTTTAATAGCAAATTATCAAGAAGTTTCAATGGCATCTTTAAACTCCTCTATTCGCACTAAAGTACCTTGTTGCCCTTTTACAACTCTTTTTATAGTTCTTATTTCATATATTTGGCTGTCGTTTTTTATAACTCCTCCCTTTTCCAATATATCCCAAAGGCTTTTGAGCATATTATCAATATCCCTTCTTCTATGGTTTGGCAATAAAAGCTCTACATATACGGAAAGCTTACCCTCAAGAGGATTTCCAAAATACTGTTCACGAATTTCCCAGAGAGCTCTTACTTCCCAATTTTTAACTCTTGGAGGTTTAAAGACTTTTCCACCTTTTCTTCTTATATACCTATTACTTTTCGGAACAGGAAGAAGGGATAGTCTTAGCTCTATCATCTTCTCATTAGTAATATACACACAAGAAGAACTAAAAATAAGCTAATTACATTCATTCCCATGGATATACCATGCCACTTCATGAAAAGGGCATAATCAACCCCTTTCAAATTGTGAGCTGTAGGAAGTACATAAAAAATATGAATGGCATGTATTAAAGCATTTACAAGAGACAAGAGAAAAACAAGTCTACTAATTTGAAAACCAATGACGGAGCTTATTAAAAGAATAACCAAACCTATGGAAAAGTACACTGGGAAAACCCTTTCTACCACAGCTCCAGCCATTTCCTTTTGAAGAACTCTGAAAAGCGTGGGGGCTATAAAGAAGCTAAAAAAAGATCCAAGCCCTAAGTAAAAGGCATTTAGAAAGATTAAAAGCTTAACCATCTCTAACTACTGGTAGATTGTAAGCCTTTAATGTTTGAATTAATTTTTTCTCGTTTTCTGGTTTCATAGCGCTTAAAGGCAGTCTAAATTCTTTCTCACACATACCAAGAGCCCAGCAAGCAGTTTTAACGGGTATAGGATTGGTCTCTATAAAAAGTACTTTAAAGAGTTCATAAAGATAATAATGCATTTCTCTTGCTTTTGCAAAATCTCCCTTTAAGGCGTAATCTACCATAGCCTTTACTTCCCTTGGCATTATGTTATTGGCAACAGATATAACCCCCTTTGCCCCCAAAGCCATCATTGGCAAAGTAAGGGAATCATCCCCAGATAAGATAGTAAAGTTATCCCCCAGCAATCTTTTAAGCTCGGATATTCTATCCATGTTGGGAGTTGACTCTTTTGATCCTATTATGTTAGGACAATCCTTTACCAATCTATATATGGTTTCTGGAGCTATTTCTATGCATGTTCTTGAGGGTATGTTATAGAGAATGATGGGAATGTCAACCTCGTCGGCTATGGTTTTAAAATGGAGGTATAAACCTTCTTGAGTAGGTTTGTTATAGTAAGGAACTACGAGCAAGCACGCGTCTGCACCAACCTTTTTTGCATGAAAGGTTAATTCTATAGCCTCGTGGGTAGCATTCGCCCCTGTGCCTGCTATAATCTTTATTCTTCCCTTTGCATAATTTACTGCATATTCTATGACCTTTTCATGCTCTTCAAAGGTTAGGGTAGGAGACTCTCCAGTGGTACCGCAAACCAATATGGCATCGGTGTGGTTGTTTATATGAAAGTCTATAAGAGATTCAAGGGCTTTAAAATCTACTTCCCCATCCTTAAAGGGCGTTATTAAGGCCACTATTGATCCGTAAAACATGAAAAGAATTATAACACCAAAAGCTTCTAATAAAGCTAAGGAATATACAAGCCTGGATAAGAGGCTATAAACTTGCCTTTTTCATCAAAAATATAGGTAGATGGAAGGAACACTATAGTGTAGTAGTCATTGAATTTTACCTCTGTATCCACCAAGGTTATAAAATCGCCCTTTATACCAAGATCCTCATAGCTTTTTATTACCTCTTCCACTCCCATAGCCACCGCGTAAGATATGATGCTGTATTCTTTTTTCTCCTTAGCAAGAAGGCTTAATTCCTTCAGGTGCTCTGCGTGACCAACACACGTTCTGCTCCAAATATACATCAAAAGCTTTTTGCCTTTGTATTGAGAAAGATAGACATCTTTGTTATCAAGGGTCTTTACTTTTATGTTAGGCAGTTCCTTTTTAGAACATGAAAATAAGAAAAGGGCAAGGAACAAAGCCAAATATTTAAACATGAGCAAGTATTTTTTCTTTGAAGTCAGCAAGGGTAGGTTTTATATGAATGGTACTCCTTAGGTGATTGTCTAAAACTTCCATTGTCTTGTATCCATTTCCTGTAATGTAAGCAACTACCACTTCATCCCTTCTAAAAGCTCCCCTTTGGGCAAGTTTTTTAAGTACTGCTATGGTGGTACCCCCTGCTGTTTCGGTAAATATTCCCTCTGTTTCTGCAAGTAGTTTGATACCTTCTATGATTTCCTCATCGGTTGCCGTTTCCCAATCTCCGTTGCTTTCCTTTGTAACTTGCAAGGCGTATACACCATCCGCTGGATTTCCTATAGCTATGGATTTGGCTATGGTATTGGGACGTACTGGCTTTATAAAATCTCTTCCTTCTTTCCACGCTTGAGCTATTGGTGAGCATCCCAATGCCTGAGCACCATAAACCCTTGTTTTCATATCTTCTATAAGCCCAACCTTGACCATTTCTTTAAGCCCTTTCCATATTTTTGTCACGAGGGATCCTGATGCCGCTGGTGCAACAACCGCGTCTGGAGCTCTCCATCCAAGTTGTTCTACCACTTCAAAGGCAAGGGTTTTTGAACCTTCTGCATAAAAGGGTCTTATGTTTATGTTTACAAAGGCCCAATTAAGCTCGTTGGCTATTTCAGAACATAGTCTGTTAACATCGTCATATGTACCTTCTACCGCCACAACGGTGGGAGCAAATACTAAGCTTCCGTATATTTTTTGAGATTCAAGATTTGCTGGTATAAAAACAAAACAATTGAGCCTTGCTTGTGCAGAATGGCTTGCTACAGAATTGGCAAGATTTCCCGTAGATGCACAAGCTGTTGTGTCAAAGCCAAACTCTATAGCCTTTGATATAGCCACAGAAACAACTCTATCTTTAAAGGAAAGGGTAGGATGGTTTACAGAATCATCCTTGATATAAAGATTATCCAAGCCAAGAATTTTACCAAGATTTTCCGCCTTCCTTAGTGGCGTAAAGCCAGCACTGTAACCAACCCTTGGCTCTTCCACTGGTAATAGGTCTATGTATCTCCAAAGGCTTTTTGGACCTTCTTCTATTTTTTTTCTGCTTATGTTTTCCTTTATGTAATCATAGTCATACTTTACTTCCAAGGGTCCAAAACAAAACTCGCATACATGTATGGGTTCTATTGGATATTCCCTTCCACATTCTCTACATTTAAGCCCGAGGACTTTTGCCATTTACTCACCTCCGAGAATACTTACTTAAGAGTTTAAAATTATAATATACGCTTGGAGGAGACAATGAAAAACAAAGAACTTTTTCAAAGAGCAAAGGAGCTTATGCCAGGTGGTGTAAGTTCTCCCGTAAGGGCCTTTAAAGCTGTTGGTGGAGAACCAATAATAGTCTCAAGGGCTAAAGGTTCAAGGCTTTGGGATGTGGAGGGTAAGGAGTATATAGATTATCTCATGTCTTGGGGGCCTTTGATATTGGGGCATGCCCATCCAAGGGTGGTTGCCGCTATAGAGGAGCAAGCTAAAAGGGGGCTTTCTTATGGCTTGACAAATCAATATGAAATAGAGCTTGCCCAGTTGGTAGTTTCTTCTATGCCTTCCGTAGAAATGGTAAGGTTTGTCTCTTCTGGAACGGAAGCCACTATGTCTGCGATAAGATTAGCCAGAGGTTATACAGGTAGGAAGTATGTAGTTAAATTTGAGGGTTGTTATCATGGTCATGGCGATTCCCTTTTGGTTATGGCGGGGTCTGGTGTTGCCACCTTGGGTATACCTGGTACTCCAGGCGTGCCAGAAGAAATAGCAAAGCTTACCCTTGTGGTACCCTATAACAATGTAGAAGCCTTAGAAGAGGTTTTTAACAAGTACGGAGAGGATATTGCCTGTGTAATAGTTGAACCGGTAGCTGGGAATATGGGTGTGGTGCTTCCAAAACCCGGCTTTTTAGAAGCTATTAGGGATATAACAAAAAGGTACGGTTCTTTAGTTATATGCGATGAGGTTATAACAAACTTTAGGCTTTCAAAGGGTGGAGCTCAAGAGTTATTTGGAAGAGATCCAGATATAACATGTATGGGTAAGATTATAGGAGGGGGCATGCCGCTGGGAGCATATGGGGGCAGGAGGGAAATAATGGAAAAGGTGGCTCCAGAAGGTCCCATATATCAAGCTGGAACCTTATCGGGCAATCCCCTTTCCATGGTGGCTGGTATAGCTACCTTGAGGGAACTATTTGAACTTAATCCCTACGATAGATTAGAAGCGCTTACAATAAAGCTCATATCGGGTATAAGAGACATACTATCCCATAAGGGAATACCCCATAGGATAAACCACATAGCCTCCATGTTTACCGTCTTCTTTACCGACAAGGAAGTTTATGATTATGCAACTGCAAAAACCTCTGATACTGACCTATTTGGAAGATTTTTTAGGGCACTATTAAGGGAAGGAATTCTTATACCACCTTCTCAATTTGAGGCTTGGTTTTTAAGCACGGCACACACAGAAGAAGACATAGCCTTAACCCTTGAAAAGATAGATAGAGCTGTTAGATCACTCTAAGATTTCCGAATATACATAGTAATTGTATAGAACCCTTTTAACGTAATTTCTCGTTTCCTGTATTGGAATTAACTCTATGAATAAGTAAACATCTCCCACGTCTCTCCAATTTCTTACCCTTGTAGGGCCTGCATTATAGCTTGCTAAAACCCTCACAAGGTCATCGCCCAATTGGTCAAAGAGATATCTAAGATAAGCCGTGCCAAGAAGTATGTTTGTGTCTATATCAAAAATATTCACAATTTTAATTCCTTCTCTTCTTGCCATATCCTTAGCGGTACTATCTATTAGTTGCATAAGGCCTTTTGCGTTGGCTACAGATACGGCATAAGGGTCAAAAAGGCTTTCCTGTCTCATTACAGCGTATATTAAGGCTGGGTCTATGCCATACCTATTTGCCGCCCTTTCTACGCTTTCTCTGTAGGGTTTTGGAAAGGCAACGGCATTATATACAAAGCTACCATATCCATATTTTCTAACCGCAAGCCTTATAGCAAGAAAGGTATCAAACTTTGATATGGCTATAATATCCGATGGGGAAATCTCTCCCATCCTCCTGAAGGCTTCTAATCTGGCATATTCGGGAAAACCAGCAGACCTTATAGCGTGTATTATCCTTGCACTTTTGGACACACCCCCATCCTCCATTACAACCCTTAAGGCTTTGCTTGCTATGGAAAGGCCAAGCATGTTGCTTG
>CALLAD010000045.1 GCA_938002625.1 uncultured Aquificaceae bacterium | reverse complement strand
AGATGCAAGCAATATGTTAAAGCCAGCCCTTGCAAGGGGAGAGATACAAGTTATAGGTGCTACAACCCTTGATGAGTATAGAAAGTACATAGAAAAGGACGGAGCCTTGGAAAGAAGGTTCCAACCTGTATTGGTAGATGAACCATCTCAAGAAGACACTATAAAGATACTTTACGGATTAAAGGCAAAGTTTGAAGAATTTCATAATGTAGAATACACACCAGAGGCCATAGAGAAGGCTGTTACCCTTTCTGAAAGATATATCACAGAAAGACATCTTCCCGATAAGGCTATAGACGTACTGGATGAGGCGGGGTCTTTGGTAAAGCTAAGGTCTTATCAGCTTCCGCCAGAATTGAAAAAGTTGGAGGAAAAGATAAAAGAGATAGAAGTCAAGAAAGAAGAAGCTGCCAACGAGCAAGATTACGAAAAGGCTGCAAGATACAGGGATGAAGAATTAAGATTAAGGGCAAAGTTAGAGAGTTTAAAGGCTAAGTGGAAGCAAGAAATGGCAATAAATAGACCAAAGGTTACGGGCGAGGATGTTGCAGAGGTTGTGGCAAAATGGACGGGTATACCCGTAAAGAGAATACACGAAAACGATATGGAGAAACTCCTTCATATAGAAGAGGAGCTCCAGAAGAGAGTTATAGGTCAAGATGCGGCTATAAAAGCCATAGCTAAGGCTATAAGAAGGTCAAGGGTAGGGCTAAAGGGCAGGCATAGACCAATAGGAGTTTTCCTCTTCCTTGGACCCACTGGAGTAGGAAAAACAGAAACGGCAAAGGCTTTAGCCGAATACCTCTTTGGCTCAGAAGAAGCTCTCATAAGGTTTGATATGTCCGAGTATATGGAAAAGCATACGGTTTCAAGGCTTGTGGGTGCTCCCCCAGGATATGTGGGGTACGAGGAAGGAGGACAGCTTACCGAAAAAGTTCGTAGAAAACCTTACTCTGTTTTGCTCTTTGATGAAATAGAGAAAGCTCATCCCGATGTGTTTAACATATTCCTTCAAATCTTTGACGATGGAAGGTTAACGGATGCTTTGGGTAGGACGGTAGATTTTTCAAACACCATAATCATAATGACTTCCAACCTTGGGGCAAGGCTTATATCTCAGGGCTCCCAGATGGGATTTGAGAAGAAGTTTGGCATGATAGATTATGAACAGATGAAGAAGAATGTTATGGATCAGGTTAAAAAGACCTTTAGTCCAGAATTTTTAAACAGACTTGATGAAACTATAGTCTATAGAGCTCTTGAGAAAGAAGATGTTGTCAAAATACTTGACTTGCAGCTTAATCAAATAAACGACAGCCTTAAAGAGTGGAACATAAAGGTAAGACTTCATAAAAGCTTTGTAGATTGGATAATAGAGAAGGAATACAAACCCGAGTACGGTGCAAGGAGTTTAAAGAGGGCATTACAGCATCATGTGGAAGATGTGCTTGCGGAAGAACTTTTAAAAGGTACCCTCGCAGATACAGAAGTCGTAGAGATAAGGATAAAAGACGATAAACCTTACCTAAAACCTATAAAGAAAAGGGAAAAATTAGAGGCTGTTTTTAACCAATAAGAGCTGGGTTTTCTAAGGGAAATACCTTAGAAAGCCCGCCCCTTCCGCTTACACCAATAATTTTGTCTGCAAAACTTGCTAAAACTTCCCTTAGGGTTACCACTATAAACTGGGCCTTTTGAGATCTCTCTTTTATGAGCTCTCCTACCCTTCTTGCGTTTGCTTCATCAAGATGGGCATCCACTTCATCAAAGTAGTAAAAGGGAGAGGGTTTATAGTCTTGAATGGCAAATATAAGGGAAAGCGCCGCCAAGGTTTTCTCTCCACCCGATATGGCTTCAAGATATTGCACTTCTTTACCCCTGGGCTTTACCACAAGGTTGACACCACCAGATAAGGGGTCCTTTTCTTTTTCCAAAGTCATATAAGCCTTACCACCTGGAGAAAGTTCGGAGAAGATCCTCTTTAAATTTCTGTTTATACTTTGGAAGGCTTCCATGAAGGCATGCAACTTCTTACTTTCTATTTCTTCTATAAGCTCTTTTATAGCCTCCTTTTCTTCCTTTAGTTTTTTGTATCTTTCTTGATAGTCTCTATATCTTTCTTCATACTCCTTGTACTCTTCCTCCGCCATAAAGTTTATACTGCCCAAAGAGGAAATTTCCTTTAATATCCTTGAAAGTTCTTCTTTTAGCTTTCCAGTGGATTCTTTGACCTCTAATATTTCGCCTTGGTAGCCTAACTCCCTCAGTTTCTCTAAGGCTTCCGAGTATTTCTCTCCAATTTTCACTTCTTCCAGTTTGAGCTTTTGCAACTCCTCCTCCAAGTTTTCCCTTTGAATTCTTAACCTTCCAGCCTCCGATTGTAATTTTGCATGTTCTTCTTCCAATTTATCCCTTCTTCTATAGAGCTCATAAGCTTGAAGATTTATCCTTTGGAGCTCATCTTCAAGCTCCGTCCTCTTTTTTAATAGCTCTTCCCTCTGTTTTTCTAAGCTTTCCATTTCTTCCTTTGCACTTTCTATAAAAGCCAATTTCCTGTTTATTTCTTTTTGCAGGTTTTCTTCTTCAAGCTGAAGCTCTTTTAGTTTAATTTGTTCTTTATGTATATGTTCTTTTATCTTTTCCATCCTTTGACGCAACTTTTCATATTCATTCCTAAGGCTTTCTACACCAGATTCCCTATAGTGGAGTAAGAAAGACTGCCTTCTCAAGCTAAGGTTTTCCCTTTTTTCTTCTAAATAGTCTATTTCTTCCCTCAGCTTCTTTATATCCTCTTTTATCTTTTCCTTTTCCTCCTCTATAGTTTTTATATACTCCTCTCCTTTTTGAACTTTTTCTTGTATAAGCTTTAACCTTTCAAAGGATTTTTTATCCCCCTCTTCTATTTCTTCAAGCCTCCTTTTGAGTATAGCTATCACACCTTCCTTCTCTACAAGCTCATCCCTTAAAACCTTCAAAAGTTTTTCTTCCTTCTCCTCTTCTTCCTTTAATTTTTCCTGCAAGCCTGTTAACCTTTCAAGCTCTTCCAAATAAAAGCTTCTACCCAGTTCTCCTCTTTCCTCGCTATGGCCCCCGCTTATAACACCACTTTTTTCAAAAACTTCTCCATCAAGGGTTACAATTCTATGAATTACTCCAAGATTCTTTGCAGTTTCAAAGTTATCTACCAACAAAGTATCACCAAATACGAATTTTATAGCCCTATCAAACTTTGTATGGTAATCAAGAAGGTTTACTACAAAATCTATAACACCCTTTACCCGAGGAAGGGAAGAAGGTATTTTTATATCCCTTATTCTGCTTAGGGGAATAAAGTTTAACCTTCCCCACCTTAGCTCCTTTAATCTATTTATACACTCTTTTGCCACCTGTTCATCTTCAACTACAACATAAGAAAGCCTTGCGCCACCCGCAGCTTCTACAGCCTTTAGATATTCTAAATCCCTTAACTTTATAAGATTAGAAACCCTCCCATAAACTCCTTCTATACCATCAAAAGGTAGTTCTTCTGGCGGAAGGCTTTGAAGCCTTCCCTTTATAAGGGCAATTTCCTTTAGAACTTCTTCTCTTTCTTGGCGTATTTTCTTTAGCCTTTCTTCTAATCTTTGATATTCCTCTTTTTTATGTCTAATGGATTTTTCTTCCTCCTTTAACATTTTTTGATAGTTTTCCTTTTTTATAATAGCTTCCCCCATACCCTCTTTTAACCTTGCCTCTTCTTCCATTAACCTCCTTATGTCCTCTTTGACCTTTTCCTTTTTTATATCAAGCTCTCTTAGCTTTACTTCCAAATTTAATAACTCTTTCTTATTGTTTTCCAAAAGTTGGTTTAGTTCTCTTAACTTAGTTTCCGCCTTTTCCATTTCTTCAAGGGAAACTTTTAACTCCTCTTCTTTTTCCTTAATGCTCTTATAGATCAATTCTGCTTCTTCGCTTAAAGCTTGTAGTTCTATCTCTTGTTGTTGTATAAGGTTTAGCGTATTTTCCTTATCCCTCAGTAAAAGATTTTTTTGTGTTTGTAAAAATTTTATCTGCTCTTGGGTAGAATATATTTCCTTTTGAAGATGTTCCACTCTATCTACAGAGCTTTGCACATTTTGGGATATATTCTCTATAGCTTGTGATATTCTTCCTACCTTTTCCCTGTAGGGTAATAGTTCATCGTTCAGTTTTTTCATTTCCTCGTCAAGTAAAGCCAATTCTTTTTCTTTATTCATAAGGTTTTCCTTTAAGATCTCAAGATCCTTTTCTTTTTGGTTTATATACTCCTGCAAATTACTAAGGGATTTACTAAATTCATAGGCAGTTTTTAAATTGAGTTTAATGTCTAAATTTTTCTTCTCTTCCTCCAAATTCCTGTATTTTCTTAATTTTTCTACTTCCACTTTTAACTTTTCCCTTTGTATTTCCATTTCATCCATTAAAAGCCTAAGCTCCCTTATCTTTAGTTCAACTTCTCCAAGTTCCGCAAGGGCTTTTTGTTTCTTTTCTTCATATTCCTCAATCCCCGCTATTTCTTCAATTAGCTTTCTTCTTTCTATGGGTGTCATTTTTAAGAATCTTATGATATCCCCTTGAAGTACCA
>CALLAD010000044.1 GCA_938002625.1 uncultured Aquificaceae bacterium | reverse complement strand
AAGATCAGCAAAAACGCCCCTTTGTGGGAAGGGCAGGTAGATATCTAAATCAAAAACTTGAAGAGGTAGGATTAAGACGAGAAGATGTTTATATTACCAACGTGGTAAAATCAAGACCACCGGGGAATAGAAAGCCCACCCTAAAAGAAATGCAGAGCTGTCTAAGTTATTTACGGAAGGAAATAGAGATAATAAAGCCAAAGCTTATAGTTTGCTTAGGTTCTACGGCTCTTGAAGGCATACTGGGTAAAAGCTTACCCATAACAAAAAGCAGAGGACAGATTTTTGATTATCCCTATGACAGAAGCATTAAGGTATTGCTTACCTATCATCCTGCATACATTCTAAGGAATCCAAGCGCAGAAAAGGAATTTGTCCAAGACCTTAAAAGGGCAAAAGAATTAATATCAGGACTTTGAAAGGAAGACCTTTAAATATCCGTTATCTATCTTAGCTCCTTTTGGCTCATAGTCCCTTAACTTTCTTGGAAGAAGTACATGGCTTTTAAAGTTCTTCCATCTTATGATTATTTCACCCTCACTTTTTAACACAGACAGGCCTTCCTTTGTTAAAAAGGGTGCTTTTAACTTTATTATGTAGTCTCCATTTTCTTGTAAAAACTCGTAGGGCTTTTCCTTATAAAGTACCTTTATGGGGTCCGTGTCTCCATAAATAAGATGAGAAAGAATTTCCAATCTTTCATATCCTACCACTTCATCCTCCATAAGGGGCACGGTGAAGACTGGAACGGGATAAAATAGGGCATTTATATCTTCTATATACCTTCTTTGGGTAATTAACCACTTGGAAAAGTGTTCGCAATTTTCCACGGATGAGGGTAAAACCTTATTAACTATTACGGCATCTACGTTAACACCAAAAAGATTAAAATAAAGAAAGGCTCTTTGGCTTTCCTTCAAAACCATTTTTTCTGGATTTGCCACTATCCTTACGGAAGTGATTTCTGGATCAATAAGAAGCTCGTCAACACCCTTTAGCTTTTCATAGAAATTTTCAAGGGCTTTGAAATACTCATCATCGGGTAGAGGTACGTCTGTAATTCTTCTTGCCACTGGTCTCGCTATTTTTAGAATATTTCTTTCCACGTTAAAGATTTTTCTCATATACCACTTTAGAACCGTTGGCATAGAAACAAACCTAAGGGATTCACCGGTGGGAGGAAGGTCAAGAATAAGGGCGTCAAATTCCCCTTCTTTGTAATACTTATTTACATAAAGAAGGCTTGTAACTTCCTCCATACCGGGTAATATGGCAAGCTCCTCGGAAACCACCTGATCCAAGCCAGTAGTATTAAAAAGAAGCTCTAAAAATCTGTATACATCTCCCCAATACCTATCCACTTCTTCTTGAATGTCTATCTCTTGTATGTAAAGCTTATCGGAGATTTTTATGGGTAATCCTTTGGCTTTTATCTTTTCCTCCTCTGGGATATCAAAGGCATCACCAAGGCTATGAGCTGGGTCAAGGGAAACTACTATGGTTTTATAACCAAGGCTTGAAAGTCTATAGGCAGTTGCTGCCGATATGGTTGTTTTTCCCACACCACCTTTTCCAGAAAAAAGGATAACTCTCATAAAGGGAAAATATAATACAAAGGCGGGTATTTTCATGGTGATTCTTTTAATCTTTAAAGGGTTTATGTGCTGCTCTTTTTCTTCACCTTGTGGTGCGGAGGCTGTATAATGTTAGTCAATGACAAAATTCAAAGGGTTTTTGTTAACCTTTTCTATTGTAGCAGTTGCCTTGGCTCAGGAAAGGGAGCTACAGGGTATACGTATCTCTTTGTTTTTGGAGGAGAGGGAAGAGGTTAGCCCAGATGTTTTTCGCTTGGATATATCGCTAAGAGCTAACGGGCAAAAGGAATCGGAGGTAATTAACATACTTGGATCTGTGGATAAGGCTATAAGGGATCTTAAGGTGGAATATTCTGGAGGGAGGTACTGGGTTGAGAAAAACTGTTGGTGGGAAAAGGAGAAAAGAAGATGCTCTGGATATACGGGCACTATATCCTATTCTTTTAGATTAGACAACCCGTCAAAACAGAATGAAATATTAGAGGCTTTAGACCATTTTAAGAGTAAGTTAGGAGAGGCAGTTAGCTATAGCGTTTCTAATTCCAGTTGGGTAGTTTCGGAGAAAAAAATCAAAGGGGTAGAGGAGGATCTTAGATTAAAGCTTATAGACAGGGCAAAGGATTTTGCAGAAAAGGCAAGTAAAAGGCTTGGTAAAAATTGTTCAATACAGAGCATAAGGTATGAACCTTCAGGCGCAGTCGCTCCGCTTCCATTTAGAGCCCTAAAAACCGCTAAAGTAGAAGCACCAGAACCCGCCTATGAAGACTTACCCTTTACTATAAAAGCTTTTGTAGACTTTGTATGCAAGTGATTATAAAGAGTTTTATAATACTGTACAGTGCTAAGGTTTACAGCGTCCAATGTAAAAGATAACCTTCTTCTTGTCTTTTTCCTACTGTTAACTTTTTTAAGCTACTTACCAAAGCTTTCAAGCTACCCTTTTAAAAATGAAGAATCTTTAAGGGTTATTGTAGCCTTTGAAATGTGGTATTCAAAAAATTACTTTCAACCCTACTTTTTGGGAGAAGCTTACCTAAATAAGCCTCCCCTTTTTAACTGGTTTATAATCCTTTATTCCTATCTTTTCGGCTGGAGTGAAATTACAGCAAGGGCTGTTAGTTTAACTTTCCTTTTTCTAACTGCCTTCCTTGTTATTCTTTTTTCTTATTCCCTTTTTAAAAAACTTGATTTGGCTTTATTTTCTTCCCTTGTCTTCCTTACCTTTGGAAATGTTCTCTTTTTTTATGGTTTCTTGGGGGAGATTGATATAACCTTCACCTTTTTCATTTTCTTTGGTGTTTATTGCCTTTATCTTTGGAGTAAAGGAGCTAACCCTTTATTTGCCCTATTGGCTGGTATTATCTTTGGATTTTCTTCGCTTCTCAAAGGCTTTCCTTCCTACGCTTTTCTTGTTTTATCCTTGCTTGCCCTTTCCCTTTATTATAAAAGGCTAAGTTTTTTACTTGGTAAATGGGCTTTTGTTATATATTTTCTTTCCTTGCTTGTTCCCCTTTTGTGGCTCTTGCAGACCATAGATCCCCTCCTTTACCTAAGTAATTTATGGCGGGAAAGCTTTAGTAGAGT
>CALLAD010000043.1 GCA_938002625.1 uncultured Aquificaceae bacterium | reverse complement strand
ATGAAGAATAAATCTTATTTGGCGGAAGTTTTGAAGCTTATGGACCCTCCCTTGGGAAAATATGCCGTCCTTGGAAATCATGAATACTATAAGGGCTTAGAACAAGCCATAGAGTTTACAAAAAAAGCTGGTTTTAGACTTTTAAGGAGTGATGTTGTTTACCTCAAAGATTTCAATATAAGCATAGTTGGTATAGATGACGATGATTGTAGATTTTTCAAGGCATGTAAAGGTACCATATCCGATCTGGAGCTTTTGAAAAGGACAAACAGAGAGAGCTTTGTAATATACCTAAAGCATAAACCAAAAATTGAAAAGGGAGCAGAAAACTTTTTTGATCTTATGTTATCTGGACATACCCATGGTGGAGTTTACTATCCAATAGGTAAACTTATACTTACTAAGCTTTTTATAAGCGACAGAGGCTTTCATAGGCTTGGAGATTCCTACTTGTATATAAGCAAAGGTGTTGGCACTGGTGGGCCTCCTATGAGGCTTTTTTCACCGCCAGATGTGGCTATAATAAAAATTGAGCGTTAATTTTTCTTACACGCCTTTATAAAGGATACAAAAAGGGGATGGGGTTTAAAGGGTTTGCTCTTGAATTCTGGATGGAATTGGCAACCTATATACCATGGATGATCCCTTAGCTCTATAATTTCTACAAGCCTCTCATCGGGCGAAAGCCCAGAGAATACCATTCCCATATTTTGGAAAATTTCTCTGTAGCTATTATTAAATTCATACCTATGCCTATGTCTTTCATGTATAAGAGATGTTCCGTATATTTCCCTTACCTTGCTGCCCTCTAAAAGTTTACAAGGATAGGAGCCAAGCCTCATAGTACCACCAAGCTTTTTTATGTTTTTTTGCTCTTCCATGATATCTATAACGGGATGGGGGGTAAAGGGATCAAATTCTGTGGAATTGGCATCCTTTAGACCTATTACCTTTCTTGCAAATTCTACACACATAAGCTGCATACCAAGACATATACCAAAGGTGGGCTTTTGTGTTATTCTTCCATAGGTTAAGGCTTTTAGCTTACCTTCTATTCCCCTCTCACCAAAACCACCGGGCACCAATATACCATCCGCTTCCGAAAGTATTTCTTCGTCGTAATCCTCAGAATTTATCCATAGAACCTTTACCCTTACCCCATTGGCTATACCACCATGGATAAGGGCCTCTACAACACTTTTATAGGAGTCCTTCAAAGATACATACTTTCCTACGAGGGCTATTTTTACCTCTTCTTTTGCCCACTTTAAAATATCTACCACATTCTCCCATTTACTCTTTACTTCCTTATATTCAAAGCCAAAGTATTCAAGGATTAATCTATCAAGCCCCTGTTTCTTGAAAATTAAAGGAACTTCGTAAATAAACTCCACATCTGGCGCAGAAATTACCGCAGATTTTTTAACATTAGTAAACAAGGCTATTTTTTCTTTTATGCCTTCTGGTATTTCCATTTCAGACCTACAGAGAATTATGTCTGGTTGTATACCTATTGCCCTAAGCTCCTTTACCGAATGCTGCGTGGGTTTTGTTTTAAGCTCACCAGCGGTTTTCACGTAGGGTACATAGGTAGTATGAACAAAAAGCACTTTATCCTTACCAAGCTCCATAGAGAGTTGCCTAACAGCCTCCAAAAAGGGCAAGCTCTCTATATCGCCAACCGTACCCCCTATTTCCACTATAACCACATGACAATCTTCCTCCACTTCCCTTATTAGCCTTTTTATCTCATCGGTTATGTGGGGTATAACTTGTACGGTGGCTCCAAGATATCCACCCTCCCTTTCCCTGTGTATTACGTTGTAATAAACCTTTCCAGCCGTTACATTATTTTTCTTAGTCATGTATCTGTCCGTAAACCTTTCATAATGGCCAAGGTCAAGGTCTGTTTCTGCTCCGTCTTCTGTTACATAAACTTCTCCATGCTGATAAGGGCTCATGGTGCCTGGATCTACGTTAAGGTATGGATCAAGCTTTTGAATGTTTACTTTTAGCCCTTGTTCCTCTAAGAGGGATGCAATGGAAGCGGAGGCTACTCCCTTACCAAGGGAAGATAACACGCCGCCAGTTACAAAGATGTACAGAGGCATACATGGAATATTTTACAACACAATTCATATTTTGGGTTGGATTATCACCATGATAAAAGTAAGCATATATTTATCTAACTTCTGTATAATATCTTTACATGAGAGGCAAAAATACGAAAGAAAGAATATTAAAAGCATCTCTTAAGCTTTTTTCTCAAAAGGGTATAAGAGAAACCACAATAAAGGACATAGCCAAGGAAGTGGGTATAACAGAAGGTGCTGTATACAGGCATTTTGAAAGCAAGGAAGAAATAGTGCTTGGGCTTTTTAAGCAATACTCGGAGGAGTTTTATAACAAACTTTTAAATGCTACAAAGTCTGGAGATTCTTACGAGGAAAGGTTTAAAAATACGACAAAAGCCTTTATTTCTTTTTGTTTTAAAAATCCATCCGCGTTTAAGTATCTTAATCTTTTCCATTATCTTAGGCCAGAGGACATAAAACATTTCAGTCCTTTACCAAAGGATGCCATATGGAATCTTATAGAAGAGGGCATTGATCAAGGCATACTAAAAGTTAAAAAGGAATATGCCCTTGCGGTTTTTGTTGGAACCTTAGAGAGAATTTTTCTCCTTGTAGAAGCTGGCTTATTAAAGAAAGAAGAAGTTAACATGGAAGAAATAAAGGAGATTATATGGAAAGCTTTAAGCTAAAATATGAATACTTATAAATTCAGACATTTAATTCATACCCCGCACCCGAGACGGCAGGCCTACCGTTGCTCCCTTTCGGGCCTGGCGGGGTTCAACCCTGTCCCGTTGCGGGGCTATATATAATTATAGCCTCTTTTATGCTATCTGCCCATTCTCTCATAGCTTCTATGGCTCTTTCCGCCAAAAGTCTTTTCCTCTCTTGCTTATTCTTTACCCTTTTATCCAAAGGAGGCAAAAGCCCCATTAGGGGAGACATAGGCTGAAGAGTTCCCTCTTTTGTAGTTATATACCTTACAAGAGAGCCTAACATGGTTTCTTCTGGTGGTGTAATAAGCCTTTTACCCTTTGCAAGCCTGCCTGCATTTATACCAGCCAATATACCAGTAGAGGCAGAGGCAACATAGCCCTCAACACCCGTTATCTGTCCAGCAAAGAATATATTTTCATACTTTCTCATATTTAAAAAGGGAGTTAATATTTTATTAGATTGGATGAAAGTATTTCTATGCATAGAGCCGAGCTTTACAAAAACAGCGTTTCTTAGGCAAGGTATAAGCCTTAAAACACGTTTTTGCTCCCAATAGGTCATTTGCGTTTGAAAGCCCACCAAAGAAAGCAAAGTGCCTTCTTTATTTTCCTTTCTCAATTGAACGACGGCAAAGGGAGTTTTGCCCGTTTTTGGGTCTACAAGACCTACGGGCTTCATAGGCCCAAAAAGAAGAGTTTTATAATCTCTTCTTGCGAGTTCCTCTATAGGCATACATCCTTCAAAGTAAACAAGATTTTCAAAATCCTTTGGCTTAACCTTCTCAGCCTTTAGAAGCTCTTCGTAAAAAACCCTGTACTCCTCCTCGGTTAGAACACAGTTAAAATAGTCATCACCTCCTTTTCCATAACGAGAACCCCAAAAACCCTTTGAAAAATCCACGCTTTCCGCCTCTACTATTGGTGCGATAGCATCGTAAAAATAAAGATAGTCAAAGCCAACAAGCTCTTTTATATCCTCCGCCAAGGCTTCTGAGGTTAGTGGGCCTGTGGCTACAATAACTATTCTATCCCTTGGAATTTTCTTAACTTCTTCCCTTATTAAGGTTATGTTTGGATGCTCTTCTATGGCTTTTGTTATATATTGGGAAAAAAGTTCCCTATCAACGGCCATGGCCGTGCCCGCTGGTACGTAGGCGTATTTACCAGCTTGTACAACTATGGAATCCAATATTTCCATTTCGGCCTTTAAAAGACCAGCACCAGAGGTAATTTCCATACTTCCAAGGGTATTACTACAAACAAGCTCCGCAAGCTTGTCGCTTCTATGGGCTGGAGTGCTTTTTTGGGGCCTCATTTCATACAGAAGAACTTTTATTCCCATACTTGCCAATCTATAGCTCGCCTCTACACCAGCCAAACCACCACCTATTACGATAACTTCTTCCATAGTTATAAAGGTATATAATTTTTTTTGACTATGTGCGGTATAGTAGGCTATGTAGGAAACAATCCAGCTCTTTTTGTACTTCTTCAGGGTCTTGAGAGGCTTGAATACAGAGGCTATGACTCTGCTGGTGTTGCCCTTATAGAAAATGGAAGGCTTTATGTAGAAAAGAAAGTAGGGAAGGTTAGAGAGCTAATAAGAAGTTTATGGGGCAAGGACCTTAAGGCTACTGTGGGCATAGGGCATACAAGATGGGCTACCCACGGAGAAGTTTGCGATGTCAATGCCCATCCCCACGTGGATAACAAAGGCGAGTTTGCCATAGTCCATAACGGCATTATTGAAAACTATAGAGAATTAAAGGAGGAAATATTAAAGCAGGGAGTGGAGTATAAATCCCAAACGGATACAGAAGCCATAGTACACCTCATAGCCCTTAACTACGATGGAGATCTTCTAAGGACCATTCTTAAGATTATTAGAAAAATAAAAGGTGCTTATGCTTTTGCTGTTATTTCAACAAAAGAACCCAATAGAATAGTAGCCGTAAGATATGGAAGCCCCCTCGTGGTGGGTATAGGGAATGGAGAAAACTTTATAGCATCGGATATTCCAGCCCTACTACCATACACAAGGAAAGTAATACCCTTGGGAGATGGAGAGATAGTAGACCTTAGAGCTGATGGGTTTTTCATATACGACTTTGATGGGAATATGCTAACAAAAGAAGTTATGCATGTAGCTTGGGACATTATATCGGCAGAGAAGGGAGGGTTTAAACATTTTATGCTAAAGGAAATCTTTGAACAACCAAGAACTCTGGGAGATACCATAAAGGGTTATATATCAAGGGACTACGGAATGCCTATATCCTTAAGGGATTTTAGGCGCGTGCTTTTGGTGGCTTGTGGCACATCTTACCATGCTGGGCTTGTGGGCAAGTATTGGGTAGAAAAGTACGCAAGGGTGCCAGTGGAGGTTGTGTATGCCTCGGAGCTAAGGTATTCCGATACTCCAGTTAACGAAAAGGATTTAGTACTTGCCATATCCCAATCGGGTGAAACTGCCGATACAAGATTTTCCGCCCTTGCCATGAAAGAAAAGGGCGCAACTTTAGTCTCTATTGTAAACGTAATGGGCAGTGCTCTTGATAGAGAATCGGACTATACCTTGTACACCCATGCTGGACCAGAAATAGGGGTTGCTGCTACAAAGACCTTTACTGCACAATTGGCAGTATTATATTCCCTTGCAGTTAGCCATTCAGAAGATTCCGACAAACATATGGATAAGCTTTTGAAAGTGCCACATTTTATAGAAGAACTCCTTTCAGATGCAGAAAATATAAGATCTATAGCCTTGAAGTATACCGAGTATAAAAACCTTCTGTACTTGGGAAGATATCTAAACTATCCTATAGCCTTAGAGGGTGCCTTAAAGCTAAAGGAAATTTCTTATATACATGCGGAAGGATACCCAGCTGGAGAAATGAAGCATGGGCCTATAGCCCTAA
>CALLAD010000042.1 GCA_938002625.1 uncultured Aquificaceae bacterium | reverse complement strand
ATTCTTATGGGAGAAGAGGTAGAACCAAGAAGGGAATTTATAGAGGCTTACGCCAGGGAGGTTAGAAATCTTGATATTTAAAAGGGTTATAGTGGGCATTGATGGCTCAAAAGCTGGATGGAACGCAAAGGACTACGCCTTTGACTTGGGTAGTAGATTATCGGTTCCCGTACTGGGGGTGCATGTAATAGACAGTAGACTTCTTGAAGAAAGCTTTCTTGAAGATTTAGCAGGAGTACTGGGTTTTACCTACTATCTTGGAATATCCCAAAAGGTAAGAGAATTTTTTGAAGAGCAAGCAAAAGCCCTCATAGAAGAGTTTCTTATAGAGGGTAGGCAAAGGGGTATAAAGGTCTCTTCCTTTCAGACAATAGGAATACCCTATGAAGAGCTTATAAATCAGGCAGATCCAGAGGATTTGTTAGTATTGGGAAGAAAGGGAAGGAGGCCAGTAAAGGGAAGTTTTTTAAGCTCTACTGCCGATGTGGTATCAAGAAGGAGTAAAGCTCCCGTAATGCTTGTGCCCGAAGAAAAGAGAGAGCTAAAAAAGTTTTGCGTAGCCTATGATGGTGGAGATTTATCAAGAAAAGCCCTAAATTTAGCAAAGAAAATGGCAGAAATATATAAAGCGGAAGTTTATGCCTTGCACGTAGGCAAAGATAGTTTGGAAGTACCAGAGGGTATAGAATTGATAGTAGAAGATGGAATACCAGAAGAGAAAATAGTATTGCATTGCCAAGAAAACAAGGTAGACATGCTTTTTGTGGGTGCCTACTCAAAGGGAAGGATAAGGGAATTCTTCTTAGGAAGTGTAACCAGCTTTGTTTTACACCATCTTAATATACCTATGCTTTTGGTAAAATAGCATGGGAAAACTTTATGTGGTTGCAACACCAATAGGGAACCTTAAAGATATAACCATAAGAGCTATTGAGATACTCAAAGAGGTTAATTTTATAGCTTGCGAGGATACAAGAAGAACCTTAATACTTCTAAATCATTACAACATAAAGGATAAAAAGCTTATATCCTACTACGAACCAAAGGAAAGCGTACAAGTGCCAAAGGTTCTAAAACTTCTTGAAAAAGAGGACGTTGCCCTTGTAAGCGATGCAGGTATGCCATCTATTTCAGACCCTGGCTATAAACTTATAAGGGTTTGTATAGAAAGGGGTATACCAGTAGAAGTTATACCTGGTCCAAGTTCCGTGCTTACTGCTTTGGTGGGTTCTGGTCTTCCAACGGATAGGTTTGCCTTTTTTGGCTACTTACCAAGAAAAGGATTGGAAGGCTTTTTTGAAGAGCTTAAAAGTTATAAGGATATTACTCTAATAGCCTTTGAGTCACCCAATAGAATCCTTAAGAGTTTACAAGCTATGGAAAAGGTTTATGGTAGCCACATACCTGTCTGCATTGCAAGGGAGCTTACAAAAATCCATGAAGAGTATTTAAGGGGCAAATTAAGGGATGTTTTAGAAGATCTTAGCAAAAGACAAGAGATAAAGGGAGAGATTGTTTTACTTTGGAGGCTTGAAGATGTTTGATATTGAAACTCTTGAAAAATGGGATAAGGAATACTTCTGGCATCCCTTTACTCAGATGAAGGTATATAGAGAGGAGGAAAATCTTATTTTTGAAAGGGGAGAAGGGGTTTATCTGTATGATGTAAAGGGTAGAAGGTTTATAGATGCCATATCTTCCCTCTGGTGCAATGTGCATGGTCACAATCATCCCAAGCTAAACAGAGCTATAATAGAGCAATTACAAAAAGTAGCCCATACCACAACTCTCGGAAGCTCTAACATACCAGCCATACTTTTGGCAAAAAAGCTTGTAGAAATATCACCCTCCGGTTTAAACAAGGTCTTTTACTCAGAGGATGGAGCGGAGGCGGTAGAAATAGCCATAAAACTTGCTTATCAATATTGGAGAAACAGGGGGGAAAAAAGAAAAGCTTTTATAACCCTCTCGGAAGCTTACCACGGAGATACGCTGGGAGCCGTTAGCTTAGGAGGGATAGACCTTTTTCATGGCACCTATAAGGACTTGCTTTTTGAAACTATAAAACTTCCATCACCCTATATTTTCTGTAAGGAAAAGTATGGAAAGCTCTGTGAAGAGTGTAAAGACGAGCTTTTACATATTCTTGAAGAGATTTTAAGAAGTAGGGATGATATAGTAGCTATCAGTCTTGAAGCTGGCATACAAGCTGCCGCTGGCATGCTACCTTTTCCAAGGGGATTTTTAAAGGGTGTTAGGGAATTAACAAAAAAATACCAAGTTCTTATGATAGTGGATGAGGTGGCTACTGGTTTTGGAAGAACCGGAAGCATGTTTTACTGCCAGCAAGAAGAGGTATCTCCAGATTTTATGTGTCTTGGCAAGGGAATAACGGGCGGCTATTTGCCCTTGGCGGCAACTCTTACCACGGATGAGATTTTTGAAGCCTTTTTGGGAGAGTTTGGAGAGCTAAAACATTTTTACCACGGGCACACTTATACGGGCAATAACCTTGCTTGTGCTGTAGCCCTTGCAAACCTTGAAGTTTTTGAGGAAGAAAAGACCTTGGAAAACCTAAAGCCAAAGATAGAGCACCTTACAAAAAGGCTTGAAGAATTTTGGGAGCTTCCCCATGTTGGAGATATCAGACAGCTTGGCTTTATGGCTGGCATAGAGCTTGTAAAGGATAAAAAAAGTGGAGAAAAATATCCCTATGGAGAGAGAACAGGCTTTAAAGTCGCCTATAAATGCAGAGAGAGGGGAGTATTTCTAAGACCCCTTGGCGACGTTATGGTTTTAATGATGCCTCTTGTTATAAGCTTTGAGGACATGGACCATGTGCTAAACACTCTCAAGTGGGCTATTGAAAGCCTTTAGTCACAGGTTTTAAGGAGCTTAATTTCCTTTCCCTCCTCCGTAATAAGCCTTTTATCGGTGTATGACCTTAAAAGATATCCAAGGGCTATGTTGCCTTTTGGACTTACTGAAGTTATTATTCCCACTTTCTTTTCATCATCTTTTATTATTGCTCCCTCAAAAAGCCCTTCACCTTCAAAAAGGGCCAAAACCCTTGCAGGTTTTCCCCTGTAATAAACTCTTGCTATGGCTTCTTGACCCACATAGCAACCCTTATTTAGGCTTATGGCATACTTTAGAAGACAAGCTTCAAGAGGAGAAAAACCATCCTTTAGCTCCTTACCAAGCTTGGGCACCATTCTAATAATACGCTCATGCTCAAATTCATCCTGGGTCATTTTCTCTTCTTCTTTCAAACCAAGATTTAAATGGTTGCCTATTATGTCATAACCTTCTTCTCTAATTCTTATGGGGTTGTGAACAACAAGCATACCATCCTTTTCTTTTACCTCCCCTTCTTTCAAAACTTGCCCAGTAAGGGAGAAAATAAAGTCCCTTGAACCCTCTCCAAAGACAAAAAGATGGTCTAATTGCAGCTCTTCAAAGTAAACCTTCATAGAAAGCTTAAGGCGATTAAACTCTTCCATAACATAAGCACCATCAAGGGAAGTGTCAAGAAGATAGTTATTACCAAGCTTTATCACGTAGAACTCCCCTATTGGAAATCCATTCTGCCTCAGCCAAAGGTTATAGGTAAAAGTGTGATCCTTCATTCCCTTTATATCATTGCTAAGTAGATTGTGTAAAAAGGCCGTATGTTCCTCTGCTATACCTTTTAAAAGCTTTCCTTCCTTTCCATAAACTCTTATTTTGGTGCTTTTTATTTCTACCCAACGCATATAATTAAGATTAAGCTATAAAGGAATTAGAAGGTATGAGATATACCAGCATTATGCTAAACCGAACCTTGCTTTTTGGAGAATGGCTTTTTGAAACCATAAGGTGGAAGTCTTCCGAGGAAAAATTAAGGCTTCACTATAACAGATTAAAAAGCTCTGCAGAATATTTTGATATACCATGCCCATCTTATGAGGAGTTTAAAGAAGATGTGGAAAAGGCTACATCTGGAAAAGATAATCTTTACGTGAAATATCTTCTTATTTCAAAAGGTGGAGATTATTTAACCGATAAGTCCTTAGATTACGGCAAGCTTATAATAACAAAAAGCTTAAGGGAAAGCCCAGAAAGGGTTAAACTCTGCTTAGCTCCATACAAGAGACATTCAACGGATCCTGTGTGTAGGCATAAAAGCACCTCTTACCTTTTCAACCTTTTAGTAAAAAGGTACGCCAGAGGATTAAACCTATGGGATGGTATTATCGTTAATGAAAAGGGATATATATGTGAAACGGCTACATCTAATCTGCTTTTCCTCAAAGGTTCAAATCTTTATACGCCCGCTAAGGATTGTGGTCTGCTTTGGGGAACTACTTTGGAACTATTGCAACGAAAAATTCCCATAAGGGAAGAGTACATTTTATTGAGCAAAATAGAAGACTACGATGGAATTTTTGTTTTAAATTCCCTTTTGCCTTGTGCACTGGTAGAGGAAATAGACAATAAGAAATTGAGACAAGATCAAGAAACTTTTAAACACATTAGGGATATCCTAAAAGCTTGCCTATAGCCTCTGCAAGCAACAAATCCTCTGGATAAGTTATCTTTATGTTTATTGGTGATCCTTCAACCACGGCAACCTTATAGCCATATCTTTCAAGTAGCATTGCGTCATCGGTGGCAAAAAAGCCTTCTTCTTTGCTCCTAAGGTGGCATTCAAGAAGAATTCTTCTATCAAATCCTTGTGGAGTTTGAGAAAGCCATAGACCTTGTCTATCTACCGTTTCTACTACAAAACCATGAAAAACCCTTTTAACCGTATCCCTTATGGGTATGGCAGTAATTTTCCCATGATAGCCATCTAAGTGGGAAACCTTATGGAAAAGTTCCAGACTGGCAAAAGGTCTTGCACAATCGTGGATTACAACCACATCTCCAGAGGCTTCTATAAGGGCATTAAAAACAGAATCCTGCCTTTCCTTTCCCCCTGCAACCTTTTTAACTCCCTTAGGTAGTTTAAACTTTTCCATATCCTCCGGCGGAAGAACCAAGATAGTTTCATCAAATTTTCCAATGAGCCTTTCTAAGGAATGCATAAAAAGGGGCTTTCCCAGCAGGGTTTCAAACTGCTTTTTTTTACCAAATCGCTTACCCTGTCCAGCAGAAAGAAGAATAAGGCTTATCATTCCTCCTTGAATTTTTCTATTTTCTCCTCTATTTCTTCTTTTAGCTCCTCCGACAAGGGATTTTCGGAAGCAATGAGATATTCTTCTCCCGTGTCAAGAACCATACATAAAAGGTTTAAACCTTTTACTTGATTTTCAAGGGTTTCCCTTGTAGTTTTATCAAGGAACTTTTTTATACTTTCATTATCCCCAAGGTTTACCCTTGTAGCCACAAATTCAAAATCCTCTATATCCTCCTGATCTAAAGGAGAATAAACGCAGTATATGCTAAACTCACCTTGGAGAGCCTTGTTTTTTAAACTATCAAAAAGCCTTTCTACATAAGCTCTTGTTTGATGCCTTACACTCATGGAAATATTCTACTCAAGTTAGGTCAAAAATTACCATTTTTATTTCTGTATAATCCTCCACGGCAAACTTTGGACCCTCCCTTCCTATTCCCGAATATTTTACTCCACCGTAGGGCATATGATCGGCTCTAAAGTTAGGTCCCTCGTTTATAAGAATTCCCCCGACCCTTGCACCCTTTATAAATTCCCAAGCAACCCCTATATCCCTTGTAAAAACTCCAAGCTGCAAACCATAATCGGAGTCATTTACCATGTCTATGGCTTCCTTTATATCCCTGTAGGGATTTACAACTACCACTGGAGCAAAGGCTTCTTCCCTGAATAGCTTTGTATGTTTTGGCACGAGGGATACTATGGTTGGAGTAAGTAAAGAAGACCCTTTATCTCCACAAGAAACACCGCCAGTTATTAACTTGCCACCCTCTTTAATAGCCTCGTCTATCCACTCCTGAACCCTTTCAACCTCAGATACGGATATCATTGGTCCTACGTCCGTATCTTCTTGCATGGGATCACCTACTTTTAGCTTGCTCACCGCTTCTTCTAACCTCTTTAAATAATCCTCAAAAAGATCATCGTGAACAAAGACCCTTTGAACCGATATACATACTTGACCAGCTATTGCATAACCACCAAGCACAGTTTTTTGAACAGCCTTTTGAATATCTCCATCCTTATGAAGAACTATGGCAGAATTAGACCCAAGCTCTAATA
>CALLAD010000041.1 GCA_938002625.1 uncultured Aquificaceae bacterium | reverse complement strand
TAAAGGAGGTAACGGTGGATGGACGCTTCGTCTCATGCAATATATACTGAGGTATTAATTTTCGTATTTTTGCTTTTCCTTTCTGGCTTTTTTAGTTCTTCCGAGGTGGTATTTTTTGGAGCCAATAAGTATATACTAAAGCTTAAAGAAAAGAAGCGCATATACTTAGCTTTACTTAACTTACTTTCCAAGCCAAGGGAAGTTTTGCTTACTATACTTCTTGGCAACGAGCTTGTTAACATTCTCATATCTTCTTATGGTACTACGCTTTTTGTAAATACTTTTGGCCCAGAAGGTGCAGGCTTAGCAGTAATATTTTCCAGTTTTCTCATATTTGTTTTTGGGGAAGTTATCCCAAAGAATGTGGTGCTACCCTTCACCACTAAGCTTGCTCCCATTTATTACGTACCCTTTATTTTAGTTTACAAGCTTATGTATCCCTTTAGAAGAATTTTAACTCTACCAGTAAACAAGCTTGTGGAGATGATAAAGGTGGAAGAAGTTAAAAAGGAAGCAAGGGAATCCTTTTTGGAGCTTTTGGAGCTTGGAATATTTATGGGTTGCTTTGAAAGAAAAGAAGTGGAGCCCGTAGAGAGAGCCATACACTTAGAGGAAATTACCGTGAGGGAAATTATGACTCCAAAGCCAGATATTTTTATGCTTCCCGAGGATATAACCTTAGAAGAAGCCCTTGAAGAGATAATTGAGAAAAAGCATAGTAAAATACCCTTGTACTCCAAAAGTCCTGATCAAGTAGTTGGCATATTGTACGTAAAGGATTTGGTACCTACAAAAGAGAACCTAAGAAAAAAGCTTGGAGATTTTAAAAGAGAAGCTCTTTTTGTTCCAGAGCTTCTAAACTTAAAGGATCTTATAAGGGAAATGAAGGAAAAAGGCACACAAATAGCTTTGGTAATTGGAGAACATGGGGAACTTTCTGGAATTGTAAGCCTTTACGATGTGATGGAATATATTTTTGGAAAAGTAAGGGAAAACTGGGAAGAAGATATAGTTAAAATTTCTAAGGGTGCCTACGTGGTAAGTGGATGGGTTGATATAGAAAGGGTTGCAAAAGAAATAGGCTTTAGCTTACCCGAAGACTATGAATACGACACGATTGGTGGCTTTGTAATGTTCATGCTTTCCAAAGTACCCCAAGAAGGTGATTATTTTATATACGATGGATTTAAATTTGTAGTAGATAAGATGGAAGGTAATAGAGTAATAAACGTATTTATCACCTCTGTTTCTAAGGAGGAGGAAAAGCCTTGAAGGATATTAAAATAAAGACAAAACCAGCATTAAAGCCAAGCCTTTTATTAAGGATAGAAAACGGCCTTGAGCTATTATCAAAAACCTCCGATGAGCTTTTGCAAGAATTAGAAGAAAAGCCCAATATAAAGCTAACTTTAAAAACAAGGCCTAAATGGTTTTACAAGGACTTTGCAGAACCCCAACCCAAATATCTTCAAAGCGAAATAGAGAAGGTAGAAGAACAAATATTCTATGAGTTTGATGGTTTGGACAAGGAAATAGCCCTTGAAATAGTTGCCCATTTAGACCATAGGGGTTTTTTTGTAGGAGATATTGAAAAAATAGCTAAGCAATATGGAGTAAGCAAGGATTATGCGGAAGATATAAGGGAGTTTATAACAAGAGAAATTGAACCTTTGGGCGTAGCCTGTAAAAACCTTGAGGAATTTATACTTGTCCAATTGGAGGAGTTTTACCCAAAAGAAGAGGATCTACATAAAGAGGTTATAAGGTTGCTAAGGGGAGAGAGCAAAGATCTTAAGGCTAAAAAAATTCTTTCAACCCTAAAACTTAGACCTTTTGAAGGCGAAGAAGTTATATATAAAAGCGGTAGCGTGGATATGGTTTTTGAATACGACGGAGATCAATGGTATGTTTTTGTTATGGATGACTTTTGGCATGTGGAAAATAACAAAGCCTTAGCTTTTATTCTTGATTTGAGAAGGAAGGTCCTAAGGGCAGTAGGTAATTTAATAGTTGAAAGACAAGGAGAGTTTATGCTTGGTAAAGGTCCATTGAAAAGTCTAAAGCTTAGTCAGGTGGCAGAAAGCCTTGGCATAAGCCTTTCTACCGTTAGTAGAATTGTAAGCAATAAGTACGCAAAAACCCCAGTGGGCATTTATTCCTTAAGGTTTTTCTTTCAAAGGGAAACAAAGGGGGGATATAGCAAAGAGGAGATATTGAAAATTCTTAAAGAGGTAATAGAAAAAGAAGGAAAAGGTAAGTCGGATTCCGAGCTTGCAAGTATTTTACAAAAAAGAGGAATAAAAATAGCAAGAAGAACCGTAAATAATTATAGAAGGATTCTTGAGGGTAAAGCATGAAAGAAAGAATTAAGAGGGTACAAGAACTAATTAGAAAAAGTAACCTGGATGCTTTTTTATTTACCTCACAGCCCAATGTCTTTTATCTTTCTGGTTTTAGGTCCAGCCATGCTTACATAATAATCACGCAAGATTCTTATCACCTTTTTACCGATGGAAGATATTACGAGAAGGCAATAAAAGAGCTAAGGGATTGGGATATTATCCTTTTAGAAGGTGATCCTTTAAAAGGGATTTATAAGGTTCTTAGAAAGTTAAAGGTTCAATCCGTAGGATATGAGGAAGACAAAATAAGCTGCGAGTTTAGAAAAAGGCTAAAAGGATCCTTCAAGTGGGAAGGTAAAAGGGGGTTTTTGAGGGATTTGCGTGCCATAAAGGATCCTATAGAGTTGGAGAGAATAAGGGAGGGTGTGAAAGTAAGCGATAGGGTTTATAGAAGGGTTTTAAATAGAATAAGGGAGGGTCTTAGGGAGCTTGAAGTTAGGGCTATGATAGTGCAAGAGTTTTTTAAAGAGGGAGCGATGGGCGAAAGTTTTCCAACTATTGTGGCAAGTGGAGAGGCTTCTTCTATTCCCCATTGGGAAACATCCAACAGAGTGATAAGGCATGGAAAACCCCTTTTAATAGATATGGGGCTTGTATGGAAAGGTTACTGCACTGATTTTACCCGCACCATCCACTTGGGTAGAGTAAGCCCTGAATTTAAAAGGGTATATTCCATAGTAAAGGATGCTCATCTCTTTGCCCTTGAGAAGGTTAAAGCGGGAAGAAAAATAGGAGAAATAGACAGAGCGGCAAGGGAATATATAAAGAAAAAGGGCTTTGGCAAATTCTTCATACATTCCACTGGTCATGGTGTGGGTATAGAAATTCACGAATTTCCAAGAGTTTACTTTAAGGGTGTAGATAGGGATGTGCCCATAGAAGAAGGTATGGTTTTTA
The DNA here is from genome assembly GCA_938002625.1 of uncultured Aquificaceae bacterium. Classification (GTDB taxonomy): domain Bacteria; phylum Aquificota; class Aquificia; order Aquificales; family Aquificaceae; genus Pampinifervens. The sequence goes on along the minus strand of CALLAD010000041.1, from coordinate 4,423 downwards.
CCATAGAACCTGGAATATATTTAGAAGGTAAATTTGGGGTAAGGCTTGAAAATATGGTAGTTGTGAAAGGAGGAATTGGTGAAGTCTTATCTAATATTCCTCTTGACTTGATTGAACTTTAAGAGTATAATAGATAATCTGAAGTACGCGGGGTGGAGCAGCCTGGTAGCTCGTCGGGCTCATAACCCGAAGGTCGCGGGTTCAAATCCCGCCCCCGCAATTTTTAAAGATGGTTGATAAACCTGAAAAATCTATGAAAGTTATACTGGTAGATATAGAAGGCACCACTTCCTCCCTATCCTACATAAAGGAGGTTATGTTTCCCTATTCCAAGGGTAAGCTAAGAAATTTTCTTATGGAACATGCCGAAGAGGAAAAGATTAAGACCCTACTTGAGAAATTAAAGGAAAAATTTGGAAGGGATATTAGTCTGGAAGAAGCTATAAGGATTTTTGAGGAATGGATAGACAAAGACATAAAAGAGCCTATTTTGAAAGAGCTTCAAGGTCATATATGGGAAGAAGGCTTTATTTCTGGTGAACTAAAGGGACACATATACCAAGATGCATATCAAAAACTAAAAGAATGGAAAGAAAAGGGTTATAAGTTATACGTATATTCCTCTGGTTCTGTAAAAGCTCAAAAACTCTTTTTTGGCCATACCGATTATGGAGATTTGACTGGAATTTTTGATGGATTTTTTGATGCCTCAATTGGAAGTAAAAGGGATAAGGAATCTTACCTACGCATAGCAAGGGAGGTAGGCACCGACCCTATCCATTTTCTTTTTATATCAGACGTAGAAGAAGAGCTTGATGCCGCAAAGCTTGCTGGAATGAAAACTGTAAAAATAGAAAGGTATGGGGAAAGTAAAACCTCAAAGCATCCAGTAGTCAAAAGCTTTTTTGAAATTGACCTTCCTTAAGGAGCACTATTAGAGAATAAATAACAAATACCACACCACCAACAACGGCCAACAAGGTCCCTACGCCCATAAGGGATAGGGATAAAAGAACAAAGGGATCCTCGGTAAAAGCCGTACCATAGGTTTTGCGAGGAGCATTCCTAAGACCTGCAAAGAAAAGACCAAGTACAAAGAGAAACATACCAACACCATAAAGATAAGCTTGAACTATGGGTATTTTGCTTATCCTTTGTATGTAGCCATAAGATAGGAAGAGAGCGTAGGCTATAGACATGAAGGAAAGGGTTTGACTTGTTATTACTCCATGATAATGAGCGGGTATACTTAAATTTGAAGCCATTCCCATATATCCACCCCCTGGATTTACAAGATAGGCTAAGATAGAGGGAAGGAGTCCTGCATACGCTATAAAAACACCGAGTAGATATAAACTTACGGAAATCAAAAGAGCTATTGAATATATATTTTTTGTATCAAGCTTGTAGTTTTTAAGAAGGTAATAAAGATGGAAAAAAATGGGAAGTCCTAAACCTATGGCATAGCCTAAATCTGTTAACCTTCTTGCTTGATCAGAGACTGGATCGCTGAAAACTATGGGAATAAAGACATAGAAAAAGGAAAAAGCTAAGAAAAGGAAGCTTAAATACCTTAACCTTTTGAGAGATAGCCTTATTCCCTGCTTTTCAAGCAAGAAGTACCAAGCGTACAAAAGCATAGTGCCATTTATAAATTGATGAATATGCCCAGGTGCCCAATAAAGCCTTTCATAAAAAAGATAAAGCTCATCCCTTGATCCAGCCTTAGGTATTGAAAAAATGAAGGCAAGAAACATAAAAATAGATAAGATTACAGCTACAGAAGAAAGATGCTCCTTGGGATCTTGAGAAAATATCTTCTCTTCCGCCTCTCTTAGAAAGAAGAAAGCACCCATCCAAAAGCCAAAAAAGAAGATCAGAGCCCCCAACCAAAAAAGGGGATGGTCTATAGTAGGTAAGTAGTTATTAGAAACGCCTTTACCTATGCCCAACAGAGAGACAAGAGCTATAAAAAGGATACCCATTAGGGAAAAATAAAAGGGAGCCTTCAATTCCTTTCCAAAGGTTATTTGCCAAAGAAGTAACGTAAAGGTCAAGAAAAAACCCACAATAGCTAAGTCAACGTGTCCTATTATGGCATGATAAAAATAGCCAGGGGGAACAAGCTTATATATAGCTGGAGTTCTTGCTATAGCTGCCACCAAGGCAAGAAAACCGCCCAAACCAAGAGAAATAATAGAAAGTAAAAGCCAATTTCTCTTCATTTTATCGCCTCATGTCAAAAACCATAATGGAGAAAAGTAAAGCTATGTATAGGACGGAATAAAAGAAAATAAACATGCCATTGGGTTTTTTGGAAAAAACAAACTTTAAAGTGAGTATTAAGTATATAGAGCTTAGTACTAAAGCCGATACAAAGTAGACATGACCAGAAATTCCGTAAAAAAACGGAAGTAAACTCAAGGGTAAAAGACTGGCTGTGTATATAAGGGTTTTTACCTTGGTGTGTAGTATACCCTTTGATACAGGAAGAGTTGGTATACCAGCTTGTTTATAGTCCTGTGCGTATTTTATGGCAAGCACCCAAAAATGTGGGGGTTGCCACATAAACATTATTAGAAATAAAATAAGAGCTTCAAAACCTATTGAATTTTTAACGGCAGCATAACCTATCACAGGGGGCAAAGCTCCAGAAACACCCCCAATCTCAGTAGCAAGGGGACTTTTCCTTTTTAGAGCAAGCGTATAAACCACCACATAGAAGAAGGAAGCCAAAAAAACAAAAAAAGTGGTAAGCAGGTTTACTTTATAAGATAGTATAAACATAGAAAGAATAATTAAGGCTATGCCAAAGATAAAGGCATTCCTCGGGTTTATACTACCACTTGGCAGTGGTCTATCCTTCGTCCTATTCATGAGGGCGTCTATATCTTTATCAAAAAAATGATTAAGAACCGCCGAACCTGCCGATGCCAAACCAGTCCCTAAAAGAGTCCAGAATACAAGCCAAGAATTGGGAAACCCTCTTTTAGCAAGGTACATGCCAGTCAAAGTGGTTATCAATACAAGAAGAACGATACCAGGTTTGGTAAGTACCAAGTAATCTTTTAATACGCTCCTATAAGCTATCGTTTTACTTACCATGCGGGTTTTAATCCTTTTTCCGCTGTAAATTTTACTTGAAGATTGTATGTAAGCCATGAAAAGAGGAAAAAGCCCATGGCAGTATCAAGGAAAACAAGGGGCAAGAAGAAACCAGAGAGCACCATGGATATGGCAAAAACAAATTGGATATTTATAAAAATGAAAGCCATAAGGCTTGTTTTGTTAAAGTTGGTAATCATGTTAAGCAAAAAGGCAATCCATGTTACGTAAGCTATGTTCCTATGTGCAAACTGAAGAGCTACTCTCCAATCATTAAGGTCTGGAATAAGCTTTCCATTACAAAGTGGCCATTCGTGCCCACAAGCTTCACCAGAACCCGTGTACCTAACCAGTACGCCAGTTATCATAGTGGTAATGGCAAAAACATAAGCCCATAAGGGTATTCCTTCGCCACGATAATTCTCCTCTTGGAGAAATCTATATGTGAAGATGAGAGCACCCAAGATTATCATTGACTCATATATATGAAAGGATTCTAAAAACATATGAGATACATACTTTAAATTTGGGGCTTCGGACTTTATCATCTTCATTCCTGTAAGAGCTGCGGAGATAGTAAACAGAAGAGCTATTGCAGACGCTATTTTAGCAGACTTTGGAGAGGTTTTGTGCTTAAACCACACTAAGAAGAAGGTGAGGAAAACAAATATACCAGCAAGCCCGCTTATGGTTCTATGACCCATCTCAAGCTTGGCGGATGTATCTTTTGGAATCTGGAAGCTACCATAACAAAGGGGCCAATCGGGACAGGCAAGACCTGAATCTGTGGACCTTACCGCTCCACCCCAGATCATTACTATGTAGGTGAAAAGAATAGCAAGCCCTAAGGATAGTCTAAGCATAATAGGTATAAATTATAACTCACATTAAAAAAATCAAACTTCTGGAATTTCAACAATGAGGCTTCTTATATACCTTATTATCTCCTCTCTCAAATCTTCCCTTTGAAGGGCAAAATCAAGTATGGTTGTTATGTATCCAAGGGGAGTACCTGTATCATAAACACGTGAATTTATCTTTATTGCGTAAACAGCCTCTTCTTCAAGGAGGAGTTTTATAGCATCGGTAAGCTGTATTTCGCCACCTTTTCCTGGGGGTGTTATTTTAAGCTTTTCAAATATTCTCGGCGTAAAAAGATATCTGCCAACTATGGCAAGTTTTGAAGGAGCTTCCTCTACTTTTGGCTTTTCTACGAGGTTATCCACTATGTATATATCCTTTTCAATGTGCCTTCCATCTATTATGCCATACTTGGAAACATCCTTTTCCTCTACTTCAAATACTGCTATAACACTTT
>CALLAD010000040.1 GCA_938002625.1 uncultured Aquificaceae bacterium | reverse complement strand
GGCTTTCCAATACTTGGAGATTTAACCTATGGATTTAAAAGGAGTTCTGTAAATAAAGAAATACTTCAAGCAATGGGAGAATGTCATATGTTGCTTAGCTATAGGTTGGCCTTTGAACACCCTACGGAAAAGAGGATGCTTAGCTTTGAAATAGAAGGTATGGAGCCTTTTAGCAGTACCTTAGAGCTCATTAAAAATTTGGAGGAAAAGCTCCCTTAGTTTTTGGATTGTGCCCTCTCCTCCTAAGATTTTTCTAAGCTCTAAGAATTCCCTCCTCATTGAATCCCTTAAACCTTCATCTTCTATATACTCCTTAGCCCTCTGACATAGCTCCTTTGGGCTTTTCTGTACCAATTCTGGAACCACTTCCCTCTGAAGTATTAGATTGGTAAGGGCTATATGTTTTACCTTTACAAGAAGCTTTCCCAAAAGGTAGGTTATGGGGGAGACTCTATAAAAGACTATGTGGGGAGAGTTCAAAAGACTTGCTTCAAGCTCAGCGGTTCCACTTGCCAAAAGGGTAAAATGGGAAAAAGCCATAGCGTTGTAAGAGGGTTTTTCCATATCCTTTGGTGTTATTACCCTTACTGGAAAATTCCTTAGAGCCTCTTCTATGTATTCTTTGAAGCTCTCAAAAGTGGGAACTACAAAAGGAATAGGAGAATCTAAACATTCCAAAACCTTTTTAATATAGGGTATATGCCTTTTTATTTCGCTCCACCTGCTACCAGGAAGCAAGGCTATATATCTTTCATAGCCTACCATTCTTTTAAAGTCTTCCTCTTTGATGGTAGGCTTTGCAAGGTCTACTAAGGGATGGCCTACAAAGTGAACCCTAAAGCCCTCCCTTGAATATTTCTTATAAAAATCCACCTCAAAGGGAAGCAAGACTATAAGGTCCTCTACAAGCTCAGATATTACTTTAGCCCTATTCTCCTTCCATGCCCAAACTTGCGGAGATATGAAGTAAACAATTTTTTTAACCTTCCCTTTTGCCCTTTTTAAAAGGGGTAGATTAAAGGCTGGAGCATCACACAGTAAAAGCACATCCATCTGGGGTAACACTTCTTCTATTTTTCTCCAAAGTTTGTATACATAAGGTATCTTGGGAAGGGCTTCTACAATGCCCACCACAGAAAGGTCTTCTATTCTTGCAAAGCTTTTAAAACCTATTGCCTCAAGCCTTTCATCCGTTATACCATAAAAATCTATCCCTCTTACATCCTTAAAGATTTCGTATATGTAATTGCTGGCAGACCTCTCTCCTAAGGATACGAAAACCTTCATTGAGTTTTTACATAGAGGCTATACAACCCTTCTCCTACCTTCTCCACTCTTATTTTTAGACCATCCCTTTCTAAAAAAAGGGCGTAGGTAAACTCCACCCTTCCAGAACTTCTTATGCTTACATACCTTTCCGCATAGCAGGAGTTTGTTTTATTTCTAAAGGTGGTTTTTAAATAGGCACCATCGTGATGCTCCATTATTTCCGTAAAGACTATTTCCATATAGTTGTTTTCCTCTATTCCTTCCTTCCAAAGCTTTTCAATATCCAAGGTCTTTAATTCAAGCTTTACACCAAACTCTAAATCTTCTTGGTCTATTTCTTCCAAAAGCTCCTCTACCTTGGGTATTATGGCTTGGCATAAATTTTCAAGCTTTGAAAGGGCTTCCTCCCTATAAGCTTCCTGTATGGGCATAGGGTTATTATATCTTAAGAACTACCTTTCCAAAGTGTCTTGATTCTTCCAAGTATCTATGGGCTTCTGGTGCTTCCTCTAAGGGAAATACCTTATCTACCACTGGCTTTAAAAGACCCCTCTCAAAGAGCTCCGTTATCTTAAAAAGGTCTGCCCTTGGCCCCATGTAAACGCCCAATAGCTCAATTTCTCTAACAAATAAGTACCTTATATCTATTTTTGCCTCGGAGCCCGTAGTAGTACCAAAGAAAACAAGCTTTCCACCACGCTTAAGGCATTCTACACTTTTCCAAAAGGTTTGACTGCCCACATGGTCCATAACCACATCCACCCCTTCTTTGAAAATCCCCCTTACCCTTTTGGGCACATCCTCCTTGTAATGGTCTATAACCATATCAGCCCCTAATTCCTTACATCTTTTTGCCTTTTCTTCAGAGCCTGCCGTTGCAACAACAAAGGCACCAAAAAGCTTGGCAATTTGAATGCCTGCAACCCCCACACCAGAAGAACCAGCCCATATAAGAACCCTTTCATAGGGTTTTACCCTTGCCTTATTTACAAGGGCATTCCATACAGTAAGAAAGGTTAAAGGAAAAGAGCTTGCCTCTTCAAAGCTCAGGTTTGCTGGTTTCTTTATTATATTCCTTGCTGGAACCCTTACATACTCTGCATATCCACCCTTGGACATAAAACCTATTATGTCGTAGTTTTTACAATGGTTATCATGTCCCGATTGGCACTCATAACAAACACCACAGGAAAGCCCCGGAGCTATAATTACCTCATCACCCTCTTTCATATCCCTTACAAGGCTACCAGCCTTTTCTACAACTCCGCTTATATCGGAGCCAAGTATATGGGGAAGCTCTGGCCTTAGGGCAAGGGCACCCATCCTAACCCATATATCAAGATGGTTTAAAGCGGTAGCCTTTACCCTTACAAGTACCTCATCCTCTTTTATTTCTGGCATTGGAAAGTCTTCAACATACTGCAAATTTTGAGGACCACCAAAATCCCTAAGAATAACCGCTCGCATGGGGAATATTATAA
>CALLAD010000039.1 GCA_938002625.1 uncultured Aquificaceae bacterium | reverse complement strand
AAAACACTTCCCGAAAGGGAACTCGCTCTCGCTGCTTAATTAAAGGCAGCGGCTCTCCCATGGCTTGACCCCTGGGCTGTGGGAAGGGTTGAGAGACAGGGGAGTAGGCTTGGCCCGTGCAGGGCGGGACTAAGCCGAAATTGATCCCTGCTCGCCCTACGGCAGTTTGCCAGTGGACTGCCATAGGGTCAGAAGTAAACACTGGCTAAGCCTGTAGAGGCTCTGGGATCCGAAAGTTCTCGGACGCGGGTTCGATTCCCGCCGCCTCCACCAAAAATATCATGAATACACACGTAAGACCAAAAATAGTAATAAGCAGGTGTTTTTTTGAATACGTAAGATACGACGGGGGCACCGTATTAGATCCCTTTGTAGAAAAATTAAAAAACTACGTTGATTTTATAACCGTATGCCCAGAAGTAGATATAGGTCTTGGCGTTCCAAGACAAAGGATAATAATAGTCAAGGATGGAGAGAATAAAAGGTTAATACAATACCAAACTGGTATAGACCTAACGGAAAAAATGGAAGAATTCTCAAAAGGCTTTCTATCAAAGCTTGAAAACGTGGATGGCTTTTTACTAAAGAGCAAATCTCCTTCTTGTGGTGTTGGCACCACAAAGCTTTACCTAAGGGAGCAAGTTGTGGGAAGAACCTATGGATTTTTTGCTCAAGCAGTAAGGGAAAGTATGCCTTATATGCCCTTGGAAGACGAAGGAAGATTAAGAGACAAAAATATTAGGGAAAATTTCTTGATAAGAATCTTTGCCTTTGCAGAACTAAGAAAACTCATGGAAAACTTTTCTCCTAAGGGATTGGTGGAGTTTCATAGTGCATATAAATATATGCTCATGACCTATAATCAAAAGGCTTTAAAGGAATTGGGAAGACTTGTAGCCCAAGTAGGGAAAGAACCCGAAAGGGTAGCAAAAGAATACAAAGAGAGCTTTATGAAAGCCTTTAGTAGAATACCATCCGCATCAAGGCACGCCAACACACTAATGCATATCCTTGGCCATATAAGTAGAAACCTAAACTCCATGGAGAAAAGGCATCTACTCCACCTTATACAGAAATTAAAATTTGGGAAAATGGAACATAGGGTAATAGTAGAAGTACTAAGAAGCTTGGCCTATAGGCATAATAATGAATATCTTTTAAAACAAAGGTACTTAGACCCTTATCCAGAAGATTTAGCTTAGCTTGCCTTTGCCCCTTCCTTTACTTCCCTATCTGGCACTATTAGGGAGAGATTTTCACCATCAGACAAGGCAAGTATCATTCCTTGAGATTCTATTCCAAAGATTTTTCTTGGCTTTAGGTTTGAAAGATACAAGACCTTTTTACCCACAAGCTCCTCTGGATTATAAAACTTGGCTATACCAGCCACAATGGTTCTTTCTTCCTCTCCCAATGAAATTCTAAGCTTTAAAAGTTTTTCTGATCCTTCAATTCTTTCTGCGGATAATATTTTCACAAGCCTTATATCCAACTTTAAAAAATCCTCTATGCTTATTAACTCCATAAGACCCCCTCAAAAATGAGCATCACAGACTTGCTCGTACTCTATAAGCTCCTTTATTGTAGGATTCTTTCCACAAAGTGGACAGTTGGGATCCTTACGAAGTTTTACCTTTCTAAAATCCATAGAAAGGGCATCCATTATAAGAAGCCTTCCCACCAAAGGCTCACCTATGCCAAGAAGCACCTTTATTGCCTCCGTAGCCTGAATACATCCCATAATACCACCTATGGAACCTAAGATGCCAGCTTCTTGGCAAGATGGAACCAATCCAGGTGGAGGTGGTTCTGGGTATAAGCACCTATAACATGGAGAATTTTCTTTATCCCTATAATCAAAAACAGATATCTGCCCCTCAAACCTTAGCATTGCTGCAGAAACTAAGGGCTTACCAAGAAAATAACAGGCATCGTTTATTAGGAATCTCGTTGGAAAATTGTCGGTGCCATCCAAGATAACATCGTAATCCTTTATAATTTCCATTACGTTAGACTTGTTTATCATTGTGTTGTAAGTTATTACCTTTACATCTGGATTTAGCTTTTCCACTGTCATACGAGCAGATTCTACCTTAGGAATTCCCACCCTTTCTGTATTATGAAGAATTTGCCTTTGAAGGTTGGAGTAATCCACAAGGTCAAAATCTACTATGCCTATGGTTCCCACGCCAGCGGCAGCAAGGTAGTATATGGCAGGAGATCCCAAACCACCAGCACCAATAACTAAAACCTTGGATTTAAGCAATTTCTCCTGTCCTTTACCTCCAACCTCTGGAAGGATTATATGTCTCGCATAGCGTTTAATTTGCTCTTCTGTAAACTGGAACATGGTTTATAAATTATAAGATACTTACATAGATTTTCAAGGTATTGATATAATTTCCCTATGTTCTGTAGGTTAAAAAGTGGGGGAGTTTTGGGAATAGATGGTTTTGAAGTGGATGTAGAGGTTGATATTTCCAATGGACTTCCGCAGATTTCCATTGTTGGCTTACCAGACAAAGCTATAAATGAAGCAAAGGATAGGGTAAGGTCTGCGCTAAAGAACAGTGGCTTTCAAATTCCCTTGAAAAGAATAACAATAAACCTATCTCCCTCCTATCTAAAAAAACAAGGGACCTTTTATGACCTTCCCATAGCCCTTGGAATAATAAAGCTTTCTAACGGAATAAACATTCCAGAAGATTTTGTAATTATGGGAGAGCTTTCCCTTGACGGAAAGATAAACTCTGTAAAAGGAGTTTTGCCCGTAGTTTTATCTTTAAAAAAGCTTGGATATAAGCGCTTTATTGTACCTCAGGGAAATTCAAAAGAGGCTGCAATAGTGGATGGGGTAGAAGTTTACGGCTTTGAAAGTCTTATGGAAGTTGTTGGCTTTTTCCTTGGAGAGATTAAAAAAGAACCCACAAGGGTAAACTTGGAAGAATTCTTCAAAGATGTAGAAAGCTTTGATATGGACCTTAGCGAAGTTTATGGGCAGTACGAAGCAAAAAAGGCCATAGAAATAGCTGCTGCTGGCTTTCATCCCATTATGCTAATAGGACCACCTGGTACTGGTAAAAGCATGCTTGCCAAGCGCCTTATAACTATAATGCCACCACTAACCTTTGAGGAGGCCGTAGAAGTAACCCGTATATACAGCGTTGCAGGACTTCTTGATGAAAACATACCCATTATAAAAAGAAGACCCTTTAGAAGCCCGCTTACCAATGCATCGGAGTCTGCCCTTGTAGGCGGTGGAACAATTCCACAGCCAGGTGAAATATCCTTAGCCCATAGGGGAGTGTTATTCTTGGATGAGTTTCCAGAATTTAGTAGAAAAGCCATAGAATCTTTAAGACAACCCTTGGAGGATGGAAGGGTAACCGTATCAAGAGTTGGTGGAAGGATAAGCTACCCAGCGGAGTTTTTGTTGGTTGTTGCCATGAACCCTTGCCCATGTGGTAATTATGGAAATCCCTATAAACCATGCGTATGTACACCACTGCAGTTAAAAACATATCAGTCAAGAATTTCTGGGCCAATAATGGACAGAATAGACCTAAGGGTATGGGTAAACCCTGTAGAGAAAGAAGACCTTTTAGGTATGAATTCTGGAGAAACCTCTGCCCAAGTAAGAGAGAGAGTTATAAAAGCTGTAGAAATACAAAGGCAAAGGTTTAAGAACAGTAAAACAAAGTACAACTCTCGCATGACCAACGAGGAAATAAAAAAGTATTGCCCAATGACCCAAGAAGCCAAAAACCTTTTAAAAACAGCCATTGAAAAAATGAACCTAACAGGCAGGGGCTACATGAAGGTAATAAAAGTTTCAAGAACTATTGCAGACTTAGAGGGAGAAGAAAAAATAGCAAGCCACCATATAGCCCAAGCCTTGCAATACAGAATAAAAGAAAAAACACCAACCTTATAAATTTTCACAGGGGGTGTGAATAGGGTGTGTAAAAAATGTGAATAAAATGTGGAATTCTTTTTCAAGCAAATCCTTGATTTTCAAGGGTTTTCCAAGGGGGGTGTGAAATTTTAGGGGCCCTATTATTATTTTTATTTACACCCCTAATTATTAATAGAGAATAAAGAAGATAATAAAGGGCTTTATAAAGGTGGACTCAAATTTAAGGGGTTCCTTTTCCTAAGTATGGGAATTTTCGTTATTTTTCAACTCAGAAATTTCACACTTTCTTCACATTTTATTCACAGGGTATGCTGGAATTTCACACCCTATTTCTAAGTATGGGTTTTTACAGAAAATTTTTTAGGCAAATTTCACAGGGGGAGGTGTGAAAAATTTCCTCCCTGTGAAAAACTATTCTGTGCTTACCAACCTTTGGAAATTTAAATCTTTCAAAAGTTGATAATCCTTTTTAATGTCTCTACCAGCCCTTGTGAGATATCCGCCTACCATCATGGCATTGGTCATAAGTACCGCCATGCCATGAAAGTCTCTTAAGTTTTGTTCCCTTCCACCACAAAGCCTAAGCTCCGCTTTTGGATTTGTAAACCTAAACATGGCTATTATTTTTAGAGCTTCCAAGGGTGTTACTCCGGGAGCATTTTGTAAAGGTGTACCCTCTATGGGCATGAGAAAATTCAGAGGTATGGAATCAACCTCTAATTCCCTGTATGTTAGGGCCAAATCTACGCGGTCTTCCTTGCTTTCTCCCATACCAAAAATGCCACCGCTACAGGTAGATAGCCCAATGGCTTTTATCCTTTTTATCGTTTCGTATCTTTCTCTCCATAAATGTGTGGTTACTATGTTTGGAAAAAAGTTTTCTGATGCTTCCAAGTTATGGTTTATTCTTTTAACTCCCGCCTCTTTTAATTTCCTTAAGGATTCTTCTTCAAGGGTTCCAGCAGACACGCAAACATTTATTGGTAAATTTCCCCTTTTTATTTCTTCAACTCCCTGACATATTTTTTCTACTTCTTCCTTGGTTGCAGACCTACCGCTCAAAACCACGCAATATCTGTTTGCCCCAAATTCAACAGCCCTGTATGCTCCTTCCACTATTTCATCCACTGGCACAAGGTTATACACGTTTATGGGAGTTTTGTAAAATTTAGATTGGGCACAGAATTTACAATCCTCGGAACAGGCACCACTCTTTGCGTTTATGATGGAACAGAATTCTATTTTATCCTTTGGATGAAATTTATTTTTCACCTTTTGGGCTAAGTATACTGCAAGGGCTATATATTCGTCTGGTATTTCTAATATCTGTAAAGCCTCGTCTCTGTTTATCTTCTCATAATTCATAGCCTTTTCCGCTACTTCAAAAAGAAAGGCTTCTATTCTATCCATGCTTTCCTCCTTCATAAGTGGATTTAGATTAATATACACACTTTTGTAAAATTTTTATTGATGAAACCCATATTATCCCTTTCTAAAACCCATGAAATAAAAAAACTTCTTAGAAGCTTATCCTTGAACACTGTATGCGAGGAGTCCAGATGTCCCAACATAGGAGAATGCTTTGGTTCTGGCACAGCAACCTTTATGAT
>CALLAD010000038.1 GCA_938002625.1 uncultured Aquificaceae bacterium | reverse complement strand
ACAGTTTCTGCTCTGTGGGACAGGGACGTAGCCTATGGGTATCCGTAGGCTATTTTTGGAACACCCTGAGGAGTCCTTCACAATGGAACCAGCTTTAGTTGGAGATTTTCCACTCTCAAGGGGCTCTTTAATTTAGTTTATCATTATTATATGGACAGCTTGCTTTTGGTATTGTTTTCCTATCTGTATGGATCTGTTCTCTTTGGAGAGCATATTGCCAAGTCAAAGGGTGTAGATATAAGGTCTGTGGGAAGCGGAAATGTTGGGGCTACCAATGTAGCAAGGGCTCTTGGAAAGAAGTATGCCGCCGTGGTTTTTCTCCTTGATATGTCAAAGGGGCTTGTGCCTATGCTTTTGGCAAGGCTTTATTATGGTCTTGATAGCTGGACTGCCTTTTTTGTTGGGCTTGCAAGCCTTCTTGGTCATATGTACCCTATTTTCCATAGCTTTAGGGGTGGAAAGGGTGTGGCTACCGCCTTTGGCACTTTGATGGGAGTTTCTCCCTTAACCGCCATACTTTCCCTTGCCCTTTGGGGAATAGTTTTCAAAGGGAAGGGTATAGTATCCATAGCTTCCCTTTCTGCCTCCGCCTTTGCCCTTATCTTTTTACTGCTCTCTGGCTATCCATCAAAAATTATCCTTATGTCCCTTATAATCTTCTTGCTTATCCTTTACAGGCATAAGGAGAACATATACAGGTTAATAGAGGGTAAAGAGTATACCTTTAAGAAATGATTTTTGTGATAGTTTTTAACTTGTTTCTTGTCTTTTTTAGAGTTCTTTATGTGCTTTTTTATCCCCTTGACCTTACACCAGAAGAAGCCCAGTATTGGGATTGGTCAAGGCATCTTGACCTTAGCTACTATTCAAAGCCTCCAATGGTTGCCTATTTAAACTTTTTGACAAGGGAAATTTTTGGTGTTTCCGAGCTTTCGGTAAGAATTACTCCCATATTCCTTTCCTTTTTACTTTCTATTCTTACATACCTTTTTGTGAGAAGGGTTTTTGACCATAAAAGCGCCCTCATAGCCTCTACCCTTCCCCAGCTTACCATAGGCTTTTCCATAAATTCCCTGCTTATGACAACGGATGCTCCTTTTATTTTCTTCTGGTCTGTATGCCTTATGCTTATATTCTTTGCCTTTGAAAAAAATTCCTTGTCCCTTTGGCTTTTGGTTGGTCTTTTTGCAGGGCTTGCCTTTTTGAGTAAATATCCAGCCCTTTTCCTTTTGCCCTCTGCATTGCTTTATGGATTTTTTTACAAAAGGGAAGTAATAAAAAGCCCAAGGGCTTATATAAGCCTTATACCAGCCTTTGTGCTTAGTTTTCCAGTGCTTTATTGGAACTATAAGCATGATTTTGTTTCCTTCAAGCATGTTTCCACCCTTGCCAGTAAGTCGGCAAGCCTTTTTAATCCCGCTACTTTTCTTGAATTTTTAGGGGGTCAGGCTCTTCTTTTATCCCTATTGCCCTTTTTCCTTATCCCTTACCTATGGATAAAGGGCTTAAAGGATAAAAAACAGGCCTTTTTTGTTCTTTTTTCCCTGCCTCCCTTTCTCTTCTTTGCCCTTCTTTCCCTATTCAAAAAGGTAGAAGCCAACTGGTCTGGATTTAGCTACTTTGCTGCCTTTGTCCTTTTAAGTCTTTTCCTTTCAAAAAGAAAAACCCTTGCCCTATTAACCTATGCCCTTAGCTTTTTTCTCTTTTTGATAATACACTTTACACCCTTGCTTGATTACATGGGAATGGGAAAGCTTTTACCCCCCAAGAGGGATCCCGCAAAGGTGGGAATAGGATGGTCCCAGCTTGGAGATGTGGTAAGCCAGATGAGAAATAAGGAAGAAAAAATAATTAGCCCCCGCTATCAGATAAGCGCCCAGCTTGCCTTTTATGTAAAGAATAATCCAAGAACCTACTGCATAAACCTTGGGAGGAGGATGAACCAGTACGACCTTTGGGAAAAGGATTATCAAGGTGATGCTATTTTTGTAGACTACTACCCTATAGACCCGAGAGTACTAAGGGCGAGCGATGGTATAATAGAGGAAAAAGAGCTTCCCATCTTCTGGAGAGGAGAGGAGATAGTAAGATTTTATATATACAAGTTAAAAAATCTTAGAAGGGTGGAGGAAAGCATGCCTGGGAGTTATTAGGTTTTTCCTGAGTTTTTACCTTATAGGCTTTTTACTTTACTACTCCCTTCCCATAAGCTTTGTAAATTACCTTTATTATTCATTTCCAAGTCCAGCACCCATACCTACACAAAAAGAATGCTCATACGTGATAAACCCAAAAAGCGTTTTTAATAGCCCCTTGGGTAATCCCAACAAATTGGAGGAAAGCTTAAAAAAGTTGGAAGCCATACCCTACCATACTCAAGACAGAGTGCTTGGTTATAGGGATATAGGAATTTTAAGATGGGCGGCTTATATAATCTTTGAATACCTTCCAAAAAGCTTGGTTTTTGAGAAGCCGAGGGATCCTTATAGCCTTTTGAAAAATGATCAATGCTTGCCCATTGCCTCCGATATTCCCATAATTTTTTCCTTTTGGAATTGGGATTTTCCAAGCTACTCCTTTATACTGGGAAATAAAAGAAATCTTCAGTATGGGGAAAATTGTCAAGAGCCAAAAAATGGTAACTTTATCCCTTATGTGGGCGATGATAAGCTAAGGCTTTATCTTTACTCAAAAGAGGGTTTTTATTTTCCTGGAGATACTATAAAAACTCCTGCCACCCTTTCCATAGACATGCTCAATAAAAAGGTGCTTTTATTCATACTTCATAATGGTAAGCTTTATAAAGTTTTTGACCAAAGAACCCTTAGGGAAGTTATCAATGAGGGTGGATCATACAGGGTTTATGCCTATACCTATAACTATCGCCTATGGAAGTTTTATTTTGGCCTGCGCTTTTTCTTTTGCTCTCCAGAATTTCAGGCTATATAAGAAAGATCCATCTTATCGCCGTATCTACGCAATAGTAACTCTCTAAGTTCTGGATATCCTCCAA
>CALLAD010000037.1 GCA_938002625.1 uncultured Aquificaceae bacterium | reverse complement strand
CTATGCTAACCCCTTTTAAAGCCTGCACACCGTTGGAATAAATCTTCCAAAGGTCTTGCGTGTACAAAATTTTATTCATTCTTTAAAACCCTGACTATACTTTCCTTACCTGCCCTGTAGGCTGGAAGCAAGCTTGAGATTAAGGAAAGTAAAAAGGCTCCTATAAGGGTAAAAAGTATATCACCAATCTCAAAGTAGGCGGGTATATGGTCCATAAAGTATATATCTGACGGTACTCTTATAAGTTTATACTGATTTATCAAAAACTTGCCCACAAGAGAGAACAAAAGCCCCATTAAAGTACCAGTAGATCCCAATATTAACCCTTGAAGCAGAAAAATTAAAACAACTTGCCTTCTCCTTAAGCCAAAGGTTCTAAGTATGGCAATATCTCTTACCTTTTCTCTTACTTTCATAAAAAGTAAACTGGTTATGTTAAAAGATGCTATTAGAACCATTAACATAAGAACAAAGGACAAAGCCACTTTTTCAAACTGAAGGGCATTGAAAAGGGCGCTGTTTAAATCTATCCAAGACCTAACAAGGGCAGATGGGCCAAGTAATTCTTCCAGCTTTTTCCTCACTTCTTGGGCTTTATAAGGGTCTTTTATGTAAACTTCATACCCAAAAAGCTGATGATGGGTAGAAAAAAGCTCTTCTGCTTTCTCCATTGTCATAACAACCGTTGCGTAGTCTTGATCAAAAACTCCCTTTTGGAATATTCCATCAACAGGAAAGCTTTTCATCTTGGGTATAAAACCAAAGGGCGTTGCTTGCCCCATGGGAGAAAGTAAAAGAACCTCTTGCCCACTTTTTATATCCATTATTCCAGCCAATCCTACTCCCACGGCTATACCTTCCTTTATCTGCACCTTATAAATTCTACGAATATCCTCCTCCTTCATAGCCTTTATACCTACACTGAGAAGCCTACCATCCTTTGATATGATTCCTTGGTATAAAACCACTGGATAAAATTCGGTTATTTCTTTTAATTCCTTTATCCGACTTTCATGGAAGCTTTCGGTTTCAAAGAGGCTGATTATTATATGGGGGGTGGTGGAAAGAATTTTTTCCTTAAGCTCCCTTTGAAAGCCAGAAAAAACACCCATAGTAAGTAAAAGGGCTGCCACTCCAATAGACACGCCCAAAAGGGCTATTAGGGATACAAGGTTTGTACTCCCCCTACCAGAAATAAGGTATCTTAGGGAAATTTTAAAAAGCCACCTCATAGAGATTTTAGCGGATCTATTATTTTCCTTTGTCTTTGTATCATCCTAATCCGTAAATTCCTAAGGGTCATGGTTTTATTATACCTTCTTCTGTTATTATGGCTGTTATATTTTCTGGGGGAGTTATATCAAAAGCATAATGCAGGGCTGGCGATTCCTTTGGAGCTATGGAAATGCCTTTTATGTTTTTTATTTCTTCTTGGCTCCTTTCCTCTATTTTTATGCTATCTTCTCCATAAGCCTTTTCATCAAAGGTGGATTTGGGAGCCACAACGTAAAAGGGTATTCCATGGGCTTTTGCAAGGACAGAAAGGGAATAAGTTCCTATCTTATTGGCTACAAAATAATCCCTTGTTATTCTATCGGCACCCACTATAACGCAATCTACAAGCCCCTTTCTCATTAAAAAGCCAGCTGTGGAGTCTGTAATAATCTTATGGGGTATTCCTTCCTTTTGAAGCTCCCAAGCGGTAAGCCTTGATCCCTGTAAATAAGGTCTCGTTTCATCCACCCATACAAAGATTTCCTTTCCAGAATAGTGAGCAGACCTTATTACGCCTAAGGCTGTCCCCCATCCAGCCGTAGCAAGAGCTCCCGTATTGCAATGGGTAAGTATTCGTGCACCTTTTGGTATAAGCTCCTTCCCTATTTCTCCCATTTTTTTGTTTGCCATATAGTCCTCTTTTTCTATGGCTTTTGCTTCTTCTTCTAAATCCTTACCCTTCATAAAGGCTTTTTTCATTCTATCCAAAGCCCAAAAGAGATTGTACGCCGTAGGCCTTGTGTTCTGAAGGGTATGATATACCGATTCTGCATCCTCTCCAGCCCTTACACCTAAGAGGAAACCATAGGCTGCAACACAACCTATGGCTGGTGCTCCCCTTACTGCCATATCCTTTATTGCCTTTGCTACTTCCCTGTAGTGCTTTAACTCTAACCATACTTCCTTTTCTGGAAGCTCCCTTTGGTCAAGAAGCATAAGATAGTTGTTTTTCCACTCAAAGGCCTTTACTTCCATGGTTTTAAAAAAAGTTTAAAACATTCCGCTAAATCTTGAAAATTTTCAATTTATAAAGCAATTCCAGTAAAACCTTGGCAAAATAGACGTTAGAAATAAAGGAAGCTATGGTGCCTATGGTAAGGGTTGTAGCAAAGCCTTTTACTGGTCCACTTCCAAATTGAAAAAGGATTAATGCCGCAACCAGAAGGGTTATGTGGGTGTCCCATACGGCGCTAAGAGTTCTTTTATAGCCAAGCTCTATGGCTTTTCTTGGAGTGTTTGATAACCTTAGCTCTTCCTTTACCCTTTCAAATATGAGCACGTTTGAATCTACCGCTATGCCCATGTTTAGGATTATTCCCGCTATACCTGGAAGCGTCAAAGTGCCACCAAGGAGCACAAGCCCTGCCCAAAGCATTAGGGCATTAAGGATAATGGAAAGGGTAGCCGTTACCCCAGAAGTTTTGTATCTGAGAATAAGCAAGAGAAAGAGAAGAAAAAGCCCAAGAATTCCAGCTTTTATTCCCCTTTCTATGGCATCTTTTCCAAGAGAAGGACCAACAACCAATTCTTGTAAGAATTCTACCCTTGTAGGTAGGGCACCAGCTCTTAGCACTATGGCAAGCTCTTTGGCTTCATCCAGCGTAAAATTCCCGCTTATCTGTCCTCTATCGCTTATTCTGCTCCTTATTACGGGTGCCGATACGACCCTTTTGTCAAGAACTATGGCAAGCCTTCTTCCTATGTTTTTTTCGGTAGCCTCGGCAAAAGCCTTTGAACCTCTATCGGTAAGGTCAAAACCTACGGCAGGCATACCAAATTCATCGGTGGTGGTATAGGCAGTTTTAAGGTCAGCTCCAGTTATCACGGGCAACTTTTCCAACAAAAACCATTCCTCTCCCTTAAGATCTGGAATAAGTTCATAATCTTTGGTAAGCTTT
>CALLAD010000036.1 GCA_938002625.1 uncultured Aquificaceae bacterium | reverse complement strand
ACTTAGATCTTTTCCTTGGTAAGAATCAATATAGTTTTTAAGTACATAAACATAAGCCTCAAAGGGTGTTATTTTCCTCAGTAAGGTTTTCTCTTCAACAAGGCTAATTAATTCCTTTTTGATAACATCATCTTCCGTAATTTTTATAGCTCTCTCCCATAGATTATCAAAGTACTTCTCCGCTTCTTGAAATCCAAAATCGCTTATTTCTACGTTAAATTCATCTTGATAACTTAGTCCATAATACGTTAGATTACTGCTTCCAGTTATAAATAGCTCCCTTCTTGCGATTTGCATTTCGTTAAGCTTGAAAATATAAAGCTTTGCATGGTTGGGCTTATGTGTTTTCCTAATTATGAGGCGACCTTCCCTTATTAAATCTATAAAAAATCTGGCTTGCTCATAAAATTCCTTGTTGTCAAAATCCTCGGAGTTTAAAGACTTTTTGATAGAGGCGAAATACTCATCAATCTTCTCTCTATCCGAGGCTCCCTTGCTATTTTCCCCATACTCAATTAATCCATAAATTGTCCTATCTACGTTTCGTCCAACAAGAACTTTAAGAGTAAGGGATGGATTTTTCCTTAAGCCATCGTATAACTCCTTCAAGCCAGAAAAATAAAAGAAACCTACAAGAGCTTTTATTTCTTCACTGACTGAGATCAATTGATTAAGCCTTTTCTTAAGGTCCTTTGCTCCGTTATTTGTGATAAAATAACCCATTCTTATTTTTAAATTATAGTTTAACACATCTGGGATTTTGAAGGAATAAGCCCAGTCTACAATCAGCTACACAAAAAACTTATAATTTTTTAGATGTCTTACGAGGATATGATCCCTAAATCCATAAAAGAGTCCTTAGAAAAGATTACCCTTATACCCACCTACGGAGAAAGGGGGGCTGGCAGGCTTGTTTATAACCTTCTTAAGCTACCCTTGGAAAAAAGATTGGAAATCTTAAAAGCCTTGCAAGAAGCTGTTGAAAAAATAAGAAATTGTGCGGAATGTGGCATATACACGGAGGAGGAAATATGTCCCATATGCTCAAATCCAAGGAGGAGTAAAAAGTTTATATGCGTTGTGGAGGAACCACAGGATGCTTTTGCCATAGAAAGGCTTGAAAGGTATACGGGTGTTTACCATGTTTTGGGAGGTAGGATAGCACCCCTTGAGGGCATATCACCCAGCAACCTAAACATTAACAGCCTTTTAGAAAGAATAGAAAAGTATGGAGTTAAAGAGGTCATACTTGCCACCAATCCCAACGTAGAAGGAGAAGCAACAGCCATATATTTAGCAAAGCTTATAAAAAAACAATTTCCAAGCGTGAAAATAACCCGCATATCTCACGGCTTGCAGTTTGGCTCCCTTATAGAGTTTGCCGATGAGCTTTCCTTGGAAAAGTCCATAGAAAATAGAAAATCCCTATGATCCTCCC
Source organism: uncultured Aquificaceae bacterium (assembly GCA_938002625.1). Lineage (GTDB taxonomy): Bacteria > Aquificota > Aquificia > Aquificales > Aquificaceae > Pampinifervens. The sequence continues at coordinate 4,377 of CALLAD010000036.1, read as the reverse complement.
TTTTCAGTATTACCATGCTTATATTGGGCTTTAGAAGGCTTAGCCTTCTTGGTATACCACTTTCAAGATTTTGGGCATGACCCCTTCCAACAAGGACTAATATTTTATAGTCTGGGAAATCCTCCAAAAGCCTTGCTATGGCCAAAGCCATGCCATTGTCCCAAGCATTTTGCACATCAAAAAATCTCTTTTCCTCCACCCTTGGATGCTTGGAAAGAAATTCCCTAAGCGCTTTCTTTTCCCCTTCTGTATGCTCTATTATTGGGTAAGGAAGCCTTTCATCCCTTACCTTCTCTAATCCCTCCTCCCTTATCCTTTTAACCAATTCGGAGGGTATATTTATAGCCCTTATGCTTATTCCCTTTTCCTTGGCAAAGGTCCCTATGTCCCTATAAAGGGCTGGATCATGCCCCCACCTTTTTTTGTATTCTGTTTTGCTAAGCATCTCCCCCTCTTCTATTTGGCAGTTTATATACTTATCCAATGCCCATTGAAAAGGTTGTTGGAACATTTCCATTGCTATTAGGATTTTATGCCCCTTTGAGTAAAGGAATTTTATAACATCAAGCTGGAATTTATGATCTTCTTTGCTTGTATGCTCTTCTGGAAGAAAAATAACTTGGTATTTATCCAACGAATTGATGCTTATTTCCCTTGCCATGGCTACAGAAAATATGAACAAAACAAGCAAAATTTTTAGCATAATTGATATAATTTATAGACATAAAACTTTTAAGGAGGTAAAAAAATGGCCAGAAAACCAAGGAAAAAGGGCGGTGCAAGGTATAAAAGGATTGTTTTATCTTTACCAAAAAGGTTGTATTATGTGCTAAATGGCATAGCCATGGGTGATGAACGTAAACTAAACAGGCTTATAAAGGGAATATTGGAAGATAAACTAATGGAATCTACCGTGGCAGAGCTTGAGCTATACCTTGGAAGAGGTGAGGAGGAAGAGGAGGAAGAACAAGAACAACAAGAGGAGCAATGATAAGCGGTCGGCTCCTTTCCCTCTCCCCCTATAAAACGGAGACAACGCCAGCAAGGATAAAGCTATCTTCCAACGAGCTTTCTATTGAATTCCCAGAGGAAGTAAAAAAGCGCATAGCTCAAGAGGTATCAAAAATACCCTTTAACAGATATCCAGACCCATCGGCAAGCTTGCTAAAGGAAGCCATTGCCCAAAGGTTGGGAATTGATGAAAAAAATATCCTCCTTGGCAATGGCTCCGATGAGCTTATTTACTACCTTTCTATTGCAGTAGGAGAGTTTGACAGGGGAATATTCTATCCCGTGCCCACCTTTTCCATGTACGGAATATCGGCACAAGTTATAGGAAGGGAAAGGGTAGAAGTTAGCCTTGAGGAGGATTTTGACATAGACTTACCAAATAGCCTAAGGGCTATAGAAGAAAGGTCACCAGCCCTTGCCTACTTTGCCTATCCCAACAATCCAACAGGAAACTGCTTTAGCGAGCATAAGATAAGGAAAATAAGGGAGAAAGGCCTTTTTATCGTAATAGACGAGGCTTATTATAACTACTCGGGCAAGACTTTTATAGAAGAAGCCTTACAGAGAGAAGACACGGTAGTTTTGCGAACCCTTTCCAAAATAGGTATGGCTGGCCTTAGGGTTGGCTTTATGGTCGCAAAAGAGGAGATAATAAGAGAGTTAAACAAGATAAGGCTTCCCTTTAATATTACCTACCCTTCGCAGGTTATAGCAAGGCTTATGCTTACAGAGTTTTATGATCTAATAGAGGAAGAAATAAAAAAGGTTATAAGGGAGAGGGAAAGGCTATACAGGGAAATGTCAAGCATGGAAGGAATAAGGGTCTATCCATCCTCGGCAAACTTTATACTTTTTAAGAGCCTAAGCATGCCAGCAAGCCTTTTACACAAAAAATTAGTAGAAAAGGGCGTGCTTATAAGGGATTTTTCTTACCTTGTTCCCCAATGCCTTAGGGTAAGCATAGGAAAAAAAGAGGAAAATGATGCCTTCTTAGAAGCCCTTTATAAATGCATGATATAATAATCTAAGGTCGGGGAGTCAAGCATGCAAGACTGCATCTTTTGTAAGATTGTAAGAAAGGAGATACCATCAAGGGGAGTTTATGAGGATGATTTAGTTTATGCCTTCCATGATATAAACCCAGTTGCTCCCACTCACATCCTTATAATTCCCAAAAAGCATATAGTTGGTATTCAAAGCATAGAGCCAGAGGATAAGGAAATAATAGGGCATATGTTTTATGTGGCAAGAAAAATAGGAGAGGATCTTGGTTATGCGCCCGATGAGAATTTAAACAAGGGCTACAGGCTTGTCTTTAACGTGGGCAAGGATGCAGGCCAAAGCGTCTTTCATTTGCACCTTCACTTTATAGCTGGTCGTAGCATGGGTTGGCCGCCTGGATGATGTCCTTCAGAGATTGGATGGAAGCATGCGTAAGGGAGTATTATAAGTCCGATTTTAGAAGGGATTTTTTCACGGCTCCAGAGCTTGATAGAGCCTTTGGCTACTCCCTTGCTTACTTTATAGCCCAGCTTGTAAAGGATTATGAAAAGCCTATACTTTTTGAGCTCGGTGGTGGAAGTGGTGCACTGGCTTACGATATACTTACCTACCTTTGGGAAAAAGAACCCCATATATACAAAAGGGTTAGCTATTACATCTATGACTTTAGCCCAAGGCTTATAGAAATCCAAAGGGAAAGGCTTAAAAGTTTCAGGGATAAGGTCTTCTGGACCGACAGACTTTTCCCTATGAAGGGGGTTATCTTCTCCAACGAGTTTTTTGATTGCCTGCCCGTGCATGTTATAAAGGAAGGCAAAGAGCTATTCATAGAAGGAGATAAGGAAGTATGGAAAGAAACATCCAACCCAAAGATCATGGAAGTTATACAAAGAATGGGCTATGAAAACCTCCAACAAGTTATAGAAATATGTCTGGATTGCATAGAGTTTTTGAAAGGAATAGGAGAAAACCTAAAAAAGGGCTATCACCTTGTTATAGACTATGGATACACCACCGAGGAAATAGAAAGGTTTCCACAAGGTACGGTAGTTGGCTACAAATCCCATAAAGTCTACTCAAAACCCTCGGAGGGAATGGATATAACCGCTTACGTGAATTTTTCTCTGCTTGAAGAGTATGGAAAAGACTTTGGACTTCAAAAGGTAGATTGTTTAAGGCTTAGCAGATTTTTAATGAAAAATCCCATATTTATGGAAGAATTGGAAAAACTTAGTAAATCTAAGAAGGCAGAAGACATAGAAAGGCTTTCTCGCCTTAAAACTCTTCTTATAAGCATGGGAGAAAGGTTTAGGGTACTAATACAGAAAAAGCTATAAGGACCTTAACTCAAGCTCGTAAACATCTCCCCTGTTTTGTATGCTTAGGGTTCCAGTTCTCCCCGTTATAACCAATACCCTTCCATCCTTGGTGGTAAGTATTGCCTGTATGGCTTCTTCAAAGTTAGCTCCTCTAAGCTGCTTCATAAATAAGAGATCTTCCCTCTTTTCTCCCAGTATGAGTATCTCGCCCCTTGTGTACTTAAGAATATCCAAAAACCTTTGTACAACACCCGTATGGTTCTTTATAACAAAAGCCATGGAAAAATTCAAAAAGCTTACCTTTGCTCCCTTCGGATTAAAAACAAAGCTCATCTTTCCCTGTTCAAGGGGTATATCTATATGGGAATAGGAACCCCCAAACCCTTCTTCCGTTGAAAAGACCTCTCCATCTCCCTTAAAAACCCTTACCCTTCCAGTGGAATCTGTGAATATTAGATAATTGCCAAAATAAAAGGCACTATCCACTCTAAAGCCTCGTGGTGCCAAAAAGGCTCCTTGCTCCCTTAATGTATCTCTTTCCAAGGATAACCTTATTGCTTGTCCAAATTTGTTTCTTAGATCAAACCTCTGGCCTACAAAGGTTTCCCTTGCCCTCTCTTTATCCAATATACCCATAAGGTATGGTACGTTTCTAACCACTGGAATAAAGCCATCACCCATTGGCTTAAGTATCAAGGAGCTTGCAGAATTTCCAGAAATCATATTAACCAAGACATAATCCTGATTTTCTTGTCCTATTTTCCCACACTGAAGGCCAATTGCCACACCAGCAGGCAACGAATAATCAAACCTTTTTGTTATATCCCTCCTGATTAGCTCGTATACGGAAATCCTTTCTGGGAATAGGACCACCAAAAACTCTTTACCCGTTCCCGTAAGGTCGCATATATCCGCCGATATGGGAAGGCCCGGCAAAGAAAGAAGTAACCTTGACCTTCCAAGAAGGTTTATATCCTCAAGGCTTGCCCTTTTTATGGCTTCTCCTTGAGGGATAAGGGACTTATAAAAGGCAACTGGCGTGCCC
>CALLAD010000035.1 GCA_938002625.1 uncultured Aquificaceae bacterium | reverse complement strand
CCTTTATTCTTTCGTCCTTTTCCCTTATTTCTATGGCAAGGCTTCCTTGACCAACGGCTGGTATAAAATCTTCAAGGATATGAGTAATTTTATCCTCAAGTCCCATTCTCTTCACTCCAGCATAGGCAAGGACTATGGCATCATACTTACCTTCTTCCAGCTTTCTAATTCTCGTATCCACGTTGCCACGTAATATTTCTATTTGTAAATCTGGTCTTTTTCTCTTTATTTGTACCTGCCTTCTAAGGGAAGAGGTTCCAATTATGGCCTTCTTTGGTAATTCTTCAAGCCTTTCACCTCTTCTTGATATTAGGACATCAAAAGGGAATTCCCTTTCCGTAATGGCTCCCAAGCTTAGACCTTCTGGCAATACCATGGGCACATCCTTTAAGGAATGTACGGCAAGATCTATTTCTTCCCTTAGCAGAGCCTCCTCTATCTCCTTTACAAAAAGACCCTTCCCGCCTATCTTTGCTAAGGGAGCATCAAGTATTTTATCTCCAGTGGTAGTTATTAATACAAGCTCTACCGTGTGTCCCTTTTCTTCAAGCTTCTCTTTTACAAAGTTTGCTTGCCAAAGGGCTAACTTACTTTTCCTTGTTCCTATGCGCAAGTGCATTACTCCACCACCCTTATATGAATCTCCTTTAGCTGTTTAGGATCCACGTAATCGGGCGCTCCAGTAAGGGGGCATATACCCTTTTGAGTTTTTGGGAAAGCTATAACATCCCTTATAGAATCTAAGCCCCTCATTATGGCTATTAGTCTGTCAAAACCAAAAGCGAGACCACCATGGGGTGGAGCACCATACTTAAGGGCATCAAGTAGAAAACCAAATTTTTCTTTTGCCTCCATCTCCGATATTTGAAGAAGCTTAAATACAAGCTCTTGAACATCCCTGTTGTGTATTCTTATGGATCCGCCACCCACTTCATATCCGTTTATTACAAGGTCGTAGGCTCTTGCCCTTACGGAAGAAATAAGCTTTTTCTTCTCTTCCAAATCTTCCACATCAAGGGCTTTTTTAAGAAGGGGTATATCCTCCTCCCTTGGTGAAGTAAAGGGATGGTGCAGGGATACAAACCTTTTTTCCTCCTCATCCCATTCCATAAGGGGAAAATCAACAATCCAAAAGACATCAAACCTATTTTTGTCAATAAGGTTATACCTTTTACCCAAATGTAATCTCAGATTTCCAAGTATTTTGTAAACATTCTCCCTCTTATCGGCGGAGAAAAAGATAACATCACCCACCTTAGCCTCTAACCTTTCAAGAACTTCTCTAATTTCGGCATCGGAGAAGAATTTCACTATAGGGGAGTTTAATCTCTCTTCCTCCACCTTTATCCAAGCAAGGCCCTTTGCACCAAGGCTTTGAACAAATTGGGTAAGCTCATCTATTTCCTTTCTTGATAGGTTTGAACCTTTAAAGTTTATGGCTTTCACTACGCCACCTTGATCTATAACCTGACGAAATACCTTAAATTCAGTATTGGTAAATATGTCGGTTAGGTCTACAAGCTCCAGACCAAAGCGCCTATCGGGCTTGTCGGATCCATACCTTTCCAAAGCTTCGTAGTAGGATAATCTTTCAAAGGGTGTTTTAAGGTCTATACCAAGCAGTTCTTTAAAGAGTGTAGAAAGAAGCCTTTCACTAAAGCTCATTACATCTTCTTCATCAACAAAGGACATCTCAAAATCTATCTGAGTAAACTCGGGCTGTCTGTCTGCCCTTAGGTCTTCATCCCTTAAACATTTAACTATTTGAAAGTATCTATCAAATCCAGCCACCATAAGTATCTGTTTAAAAAGCTGGGGAGATTGGGGCAGCGCGTAAAATTTACCTGGATGCAGCCTTGAGGGAACTAAAAAGTCCCTTGCTCCCTCTGGTGTTGATTTTGTAAGGAAGGGTGTTTCTATTTCTATAAAGCCTTCTTCCGAGAATACTCTTCTTGTTATCTGATAGGCTCTGTGGCGGAATAAAAGGTTTTCTTTCATGCTTTCCCTTCTTAGGTCCAAATACCTGTATTTTAGCTTTACTTCTTCCGATAAGGGCGTTTCTTCATCTATTGGGAAGGGGGGAGTTTCTGACCTGTTTAAAACTTCCAGCTTTTCTATAACAACCTCATAGTAGCCCGTTTTTAGTTTTGGGTTTTCTGTGCCCGATGGCCTTCTTCTTACCTTACCCTTTATGGCTATTACATACTCGGGCTTTAAAGAATCTGCTATCTCGTAAACCTCTGGGTTTTGTTTTTCTTCCACAAGACATTGGACAATGCCTTCTCTATCCCTTAGGTCTATGAAGATAACTCCGCCGTGATTTCTTATTCGGTGTACCCATCCATTTAAAGTTACTTCCCTCTCAAGGTCTTCTTGAGATATTTCTCCGCAGTATTTTGTCCTTTTAAGCATGGTGGAATATTTTAACAAAGCTAATCATAAGGATATCTCATATAGAAGGCATTATTTCGTAATGCTTATATACATGCTCCCACCAGTAAGAGATTCTAAGTAAAAGGCTTTCGTCAAAGGCCTTGCCTATAAGCTGTCCACCAATGGGAAGCCCTTGGAACATTCCTATAGGAATTGAAATCCCCGGCAATCCCGCCAAGTTTACGCTCACGGTAAATATATCGGATAGGTACATGGCTATGGGGTCTTCTGTTTTTTCTCCAAATCTAAAGGCTACCGTGGGCGTTGTTGGTGTGGCTATAGCATCTACCTTTTCAAAGATTCTTTCAAAGTCTTGGGTTATAAGCCTCCTTACCTTCATGGCCTTTAGATAATAGGCATCGTAATAACCAGCAGAGAGGGCAAAGGTTCCCAAAAGAATTCTTCTTTTTACTTCTGGACCAAAGCCTTCATCCCTTGTCTTTGAATACATCTCTATTAAATCCTTGTATCCTTTTGCCCTATATCCAAACCTTACGCCGTCATATCTTGCAAGATTGGAAGAGGCTTCCGATGGAGCTATTATGTAGTAGCAAGGTATGGCATATTTTACATGGGGCAAGGATACTTCTTCTATATGGGCTCCCTCCTTTTCCAATTCCCTTAAAAAGTTTTCAAAGGCTTCCCTTATAGAACTTTCAACACCGTCTGTCATAAATTCCTTTACAATGCCAACCCTTATCCCTTTTATTTCCTTACCAAGCTCTTGAGTAAATTTAGGTACTTCCCTTTTACTGCTTGTGGAATCTCTGGGATCGTGGCCAGATATTACTTCCATAATTAGGGCTATATCCTGTGTTCTTCTGGCAAAGGGTCCTATTTGATCAAGAGAAGAGGCAAAGGCTACAAGTCCATAGCGAGAAACTCTTCCGTAAGTGGGCTTTAGGCCAATAACACCACAAAAGCTCGCAGGCTGGCGTATGGATCCTCCCGTATCGGATCCAAGGGAAAGGGGAACAGAATTTATTGCCACAGCAGCGGCGGAACCACCAGAGGATCCACCAGGTACCCTTTCCAGGTCCCATGGATTTTTTGTCTTGAAAAAGGCAGAGTATTCGGTAGAGGAGCCCATGGCAAATTCATCCATGTTAGTCTTACCTACTACTATTGCTCCAGCTTCCTTTAATCTTTCTATAACCGTAGCATCATAGGGGGATATGTAACCTTGCAATATTTTAGATCCGCAGGTGGTGGGATAACCTTTTACGTTTATGTTGTCCTTTATGGCTATGGGTATGCCACAGAGGGGTTTTTCTTGGGAAACTTCCATATTTTCCGCATATCTTAAAGCTTCTTCATAAAGGGGTGTAATATAGGCCTTTACCTTTTCTTTCGTTTGTGTAAACCTTTCAAAAAAGCTTTCAATAACCTCTTTTGGATGTATTTCTCCCTTTTTTATTAGGTTTGAAAGTTCAAGGGCTGATCTTTGCCAAAGCATGGAGTATAAGTTTAACATAGGGCGTTCCCAAAATATAGCTCATGCTCATCCGTAAGACATGTTCCTGTCTGGCAGAGCAGGAAATCATCTCCCTTTTGTGTTGCTTATCTGAAGGATGGGAATATAATATTAATTATTCTCCAAGAGGAGAGGTGACCGAGTGGCCGAAGGTGCAGCACTGGAAATGCTGTGTACGGGTAATCCCCGTACCGCGGGTTCGAATCCCGCCCTCTCCGTTTAAGCCTTCCTT
>CALLAD010000034.1 GCA_938002625.1 uncultured Aquificaceae bacterium | reverse complement strand
CTAAGAGCTGGATATAACTACGGAAAATCTCCAATAAGGGGTGGACAGAAGGATCTCATGAACGCCAATAACATTCCCAACTTTGCTGCACCCTTTAGTGATTTTGATATAGCCTACTTTAACCTTGTGGGCTTTCCAGCCATTACAGAGCATCATATAACCTTGGGACTTGGGTATGAATTTACCAAAAACTTCAGCGTAGACTTGGCATATAAGCATGCCTTTAACAAGAAGGTTAGGGCTACGGACAATATGGGAATGGGTTTTCTTGTAGAAGCCCAAAACGCACAAAATGCCATATCCTTGGGACTAAACTGGAAGTTCTAAAAGCATACTGGGGGCTTTTGCCCCCAACCTAAAAGGTGATTAGTCTCATACAAAAGCTCAAGGCTTTCTGGTAGAATTCTTCAAAAATTCTCAAGGAGGTATTCTATGGAATTTAGGCATGTTTTTATTTGCGTAAATCAAAGACCACCTGGCCATCCTATGGGCTCCTGTGCAGAAAAGGGCTCAAGGGAAGTGTACATGCGATTCATGGAAAAGCTCCAGATGGATCCAGAGCTCTTTATGACGGTGGCAGTAACGCCCACTGGCTGTCTTGGTCCCTGTGGATTGGGTCCCACCCTTGTAGTATATCCAGAAGGCATATGGTATGGAAATGTAAAGTTGCAAGACGTGGAGGAGATTGTTGAAAGCCATCTAAAAAAGGGACAACCCGTAGAAAGGTTGGTAGTGTCTAAGGGAAAACCACCCGGTATGTTTTAAAAAACTGGGGGCTATACAGCCCCTGGCACTCCCTCTTCCTCAAACTCTATTTCCATCTTCTCCGCTGGTATTATGGTGGTTATGGCGTGCTTATAAACCAAGGTTTGCTGCCTGCCATCCTCCATAAGGATGGTATACAGGTCAAAGGACCTTATTCTTCCTTGCAGTTTTACGCCGTTGATAAGGTATACAGTTACCTTTACCCTTCTTTTCCTTGCCGTGTTTAAGAAAGCCTCCTGTAGCTTGTAAGCCATTTTTTAGCTCCTCCTTTCCAATAATTCCATGCTTATTTCGTATAGTTTTTCCGCAATTAAAATATAATACTTGTAATTTTCAAGATTTTCAATAAGCTCAAGGGGGAAAACCCATAGCCCTTCGTGGGCGCCCACAAAAGACCCAACAAGATATCCAATGGCGTCCGTATCTCCGCCCACCTTGCCGCATGCATTAACACCATACCAAAAGGCAAGCATGGGGTCTTCTATATACCTTAAAAAGATGAAAAGAGCTAAAGGCAAAGCTTCAAAGACAAAGGTAGAATTTCCTATCTGGTCTATTGCCTCTTCGTATTGGGCTTCTTCCTTCAAAAGTTCAATAACCTTGTCTATGTATTTTCTGTTTTTCTCATACTTCAAAAGTTTCCTCAGGGTCCCAAGAAAGGCCAGCCTATCCTCTAAGCTCCTTAGGTCAAAGCTTTCAAGGAGCAAATAAGAGATTGCGCCAGATACCAAGGCGCTTGCGTCGTATATTTCCTCGCTTCTGTGGGTAATAAGGCTTACAAGCCTTCCAGCCTCTGCTGCAAGATAGGGATTATAGTAATGGAAAAGTCCAGTTATGGTACACCTCAAAACACCCTCAACGGAAAAGGATTTAAGTCCAGCATCTTCAAGGCTTACGCCAGAAGCAATAAGGTCTATGGCGCTTATAAGGGTAGGGTCTGGATATCTATGCACCTCTTCCCTATCTGCCCAAGCCCTCAGTTTAGCAAAGAAGTGATAAGGATCTATGCCCTTTTTTTCTATAATGCTTTCCGCCAATAAGAGGCTTATGGTGGTTTCATCGGTAGTTTGATAAGCTTCTAAGCCCACCGATGGGCTGCTTGGATGGGGTTCTACAAAGCTCCTTATGGGAGAACCGTAAAAGCTCAGTAGCTCCTCTTGGGTAATATCCTCCACGCTTTTGCCTATGGCATCTCCAAGGGCACCACCAACAATAACTCCTTTAAATCTTTCAACAAGATCCATGGTTTTCCAACACTTCCGAGAAGAAATTTTTAACCATCTGCTTCCACTCTAATTTACCATCCTCTACGTAATCCAAGGCTGACTCCATTTGACTTGTAAATTTATAATCTATAACCTTTGGAAAGTTATGCCCTATAAAATCTATAACCTCAAAGGCTATTTCGGTAGGCTTAAGATATCCCTTTTCCTCTATCACGTAACCCCTTTCTTTTAGGGTCTTTACTATCATAGCATAGGTGGATGGCCTTCCTATGCCCAACTCCTCTAACTTTTTTACCAAGCTTCCCTCCGTATACCTCTGGGGTGGTTGGGTTTGCCTTTTTTCAAGCTCTATCCTTTTTGGTTTTAGAATTTCTCCCTTCTCAAGCTTTGGAAGTTTATAAAGCTCCAATTCCTCTGGATATATCCTTAAATATCCATCAAACATAAGCTCCCTTCCCTTGGCTATAAACCTTATATCCTCTCCCTTCTTATCCTCGTATATGGGTAAAAGAACTGCCCTCTTTTTCTTTAAAAGGGCATGGGTTGAAAGGCTTGCCAGGGTTCTCTTTAGTATAAGATGGTAAACTTCAAGATCTTTGCCCTTTAGGGGTGGATGGCTTAGGCTTGTTGGTCTTATACATTCATGGGCTCCCTGAGCAGTAGACTTTTCCTTAAAACTCCTTAAGCTTCCCGCATACTCTTTTCCATAAGTTTTTTCTATGTAGCTTATAAACTCCCTTGCCTTTTCTGGGTTCATCCTGTGGCTGTCCGTCCTTGGATAGGTTATATAACCTTCTTCGTACAACCTCTGGGCTATTTTCTGAACTTCTTCCACCCTTAGCTTTAGCACGGCGTTGGCTGTGGCTTGCAGGGATGAGGTTATAAAGGGGGCTGGTGGTGTCTTTTTCTCTATTTCTTCCCTGTATTCTCCCACTTCAAAAAGGGCATTCTTAAGCTTTTGAAGGTATGGCTTGGCATGGTCTGGCTTTTCAAACCTGTAATCCCACAGGGCGGAAAATTCCACTCCATCCTTTTCAAAAACCACCTTTATATAGTAGTACTCCTTTTTCCTAAAGCTTTGTATTTCCTTTTCCCTTTCCACTATCAACCTGAGGGCTGGCGATTGAACCCTTCCAAGGGAAAGGCTATTATTCCTAAAGGTTTTCCAAAGATAGGGGGATAATTTATAGCCTATAAGCCTGTCCAATATTCTTCTGGCAAACTGAGCCCTCACAAGATTTTGGTTAATTTCTGTTGGGTTTTTTATGGCTGCAAGTATGCTTTCCTTTGTTATCTCGTAGAAGACTACTCTTTTTATTTCCTTCCTTAGCTTTTCCAGTTCCTTGTAAACAAAGTAGGCGATTGCTTCTCCTTCCCTGTCTGGGTCTGTGCCAATGTAAACGAGCTGAGCCTTTTGAGCGATCTTCTTAATCTTATCCATAAGTGCCTTTTTACCCCTTACCCAAACAAAGGTGGGCCTTAAAGTTTCTTCATCTACTCCTAAGCTATCCTGCGGAAGGTCCTTAATATGTCCAAGAGTGGCCATAATTACCCAATCCTTTCCAAGGTACCTGTTAATGGTCTTTGCCTTTGTTGGGCTTTCCACTATAAATAGCCTCACTGGAATGATATAATATAAAGCAAAAGTTGAGGAGGTAATCATGAAGATAACTTTAAGC
>CALLAD010000033.1 GCA_938002625.1 uncultured Aquificaceae bacterium | reverse complement strand
CGTGATAGTATCTCCCACCCTTATATCTCTAACATCCTTTATGGATGCCGCTATATATCCTACATCTCCAGCGGAAAGCTTTTCAAACTTGGTAAGCTTTGGAGTTTGTGCTCCTACTTCGGTGACTTCAAACTCTTTGCCTGTTGAGAAAAGTCTTATGCGCATACCTGGTTTTAGTTCTCCATCAATTATCCTTACAAAGGCAACAGCTCCCCTATAAGGGTCATAGTAGGAGTCAAAAATGAGGGCTTTTAGGGGCTTGTTTATATCACCCTTTGGGGGTGGTATTCTTTTCACTATGGCTTCAAGTATTTCTTCTATACCTATTCCTTCCTTAGCTGAGGCAAGTATAACATCCTCGGAGGGAAGGCCTAATATTTCCTCTATTTGTCTTTTTACCCTTTCTGGGTCTGCGGCTGGCAAGTCTATTTTGTTTATAACGGGTATTATTACAAGGTCTTGTTCCACGGCCTTCCAAAAGTTGGCCACCGTTTGGGCTTCTATACCTTGCGTGGCATCCACCAAAAGCAAGGCACCCTCGCAAGCAGCCAAAGCCCTTGATACCTCATAGGAAAAATCCACATGCCCAGGAGTGTCTATTAGGTGAAGGGTATAAACCTGCCCATCCTTTGCCCTATAAAACATCCTAACTGCTTGGAGTTTTATGGTAATTCCCCTTTCCCTCTCTATTTCAAGGGTATCCAATATTTGCTCTTTCATTTCTCTTCTTGATACGGCACCAGTAAATTCTAACAGGCGGTCTGCAAGGGTAGATTTTCCATGATCTACGTGGGCTATTATAGAAAAATTCCTCACCCTTTCCATCAGTTTATTATTTTAAATTTAGACGAGCTTTTCTAAAAGATTATTTGCTCCGTTCAACTTCTGGTAGGCGCTGGATATAACATAGTATATTTGCTCACCTTCCGCTATGGAAAGGTCATACAGGGTTATGCTCAGATCCTTTAGCACTTGGTATAGGGTAGTATACAGGCTCTCATCAAGCTTCTTCTCTGGATTTGGTATTTCCTTATAAACCTTCATTACGTAGTCGCACATTCCTTTTATACTTTTGGCTATATTGATTATTTCTGGATCTTTGCAGTATAGTTGCATAACTTCTTCGTACCTTTCTTCTATCTCTTTATAAGTACTCTTAAAAAGCATATCCTCTAAGAAAAAGGTCTCCTGTCCCATGGCTATCCCTCTGATATAAATATGGTCTTTTGATATTACTTTTCAACTTGTTAAAATTTCTCTAAAAAAAGCAGAATCTCCTCTAAATTATCTGCCTGCCGCAAACCCTCTATAGGATGGGTTTTATATCCTATTATGGGTTTTTCCAGTATAAGGGCGTAAGCTATCTCCGATAGGGTGCCCCAGTTCCCACCTATGGCTATTAAAAGGTCGGAGCTTGCAACCACTATGGGATTTCTATTCCAACTCATGCCTGTCCTTATCTTAATATCCACGTATGGGTTTGCCTCTTCCCCGGTGTAAGAGGGCAAAATGCCCACCGTTAACCCACCCTCTTCCTTAGCTCCCTTACATACAGCTTCCATAACACCACCCCTTCCCCCACATACCACTATCCATTTCCTCTTGGCTATTTCCTTTCCAAGCTGGTAGGCTATCTGGTATTCTTCATCCTCGGGTTTTGCCTTTGAAGACCCTATAACTCCTATTTGTCTTCTATTTAGCATAAACAATTTCCTCCAAAACCCTTTTCAAGTATTGACCTGTATAGGAATTTTCCCTTTCCGCTATTTTATCTGGTGGCCCAGAGGCGATAAGGTATCCTCCCCTTTCTCCGCCCTCTGGTCCAAGGTCTATAATCCAATCGGCACACTTTATAACATCAAGGTTGTGTTCTATTACCACTACCGTGTTACCTTTATCTACCAATCTTTGCAGTATATCTATTAGCTTTTTAACATCGTCCATATGAAGTCCCGTGGTTGGTTCATCCAAAAGGTAAAGGGTTCTTCCCGTATCCTTTTTAGAAAGCTCCCTTGAAAGCTTTATTCTTTGAGCCTCTCCGCCAGAAAGGGTTGTTGCTGGTTGACCAAGCTTAATATATCCAAGCCCTATATCCTTTAAAAGTTTAAGCTTTCTCTGTATGGGTGGTATGTTTATAAAGAATTCATAAGCCTCGTCCACCGTCATATCCAAGACCTCTGCTATATTTTTCCCCTTGTAGAGTATGTCAAGGGTTTCCCTGTTGTACCTTGTGCCCTTGCATACTTCACAGGTGACATACACGGGTGGCAAAAAGTGCATCTCTACCTTTATAACACCCTCTCCTTGGCAGGCTTCACACCTTCCACCCTTTACGTTAAAGGAAAACCTACCCGCATTATATCCCCTCGCCCTTGCCTCTGGTGTTTGAGCAAATAATTCCCTTATGTAATCAAAAACCTTAGTATAGGTTGCTGGGTTGGATCTTGGAGTTCTTCCAATAGGAGATTGGTCTATGTTTATAACCTTATCAAAGTGTTCAAGACCCTCTATTCTATCAAAACCTACCACTTCTGGATTACCACCGTAGAAAACTGCCTTAGCATATTGCCAAAGAATATGGTATATTAGGGTAGATTTGCCGCTTCCAGATACGCCCGTTATACATACAAAAAGACCCACTGGTATTTCTACCGTTATATTCTTTAAATTATGCTCCCTTGCACCAATTATTCTTAGCCATTTTCCTGTTGGCTTCCTCCTTTCCTTTGGCAATGGTATAGAAAGCCTTCCAGAAAGATAGGCCCCAGTTAAAGAATTTTCATCCTTTAACATTTCCTCCACCGTGCCTTGGAAAACTACCTCTCCCCCCTTCTTGCCAGCACCGGGTCCCATATCAATAACCCAATCGGCGCTTAGTATGGTTTCTGGGTCATGTTCTACTACTATTACCGTATTGCCCAAATCTCTAAGGGTTTTTAGCGTGTTTATAAGCTTTGAAGTATCCCTCGGATGTAGTCCAATAGATGGTTCATCAAGCACGTATAAAACTCCAGTGAGTTTTGAACCTATCTGGGTTGCAAGCCTAATGCGTTGCATTTCACCACCCGATAGGGTAGTGGCACTGCGGGCAAGATCTAAGTAATCAAGGCCTACGTTTATAAGAAAGCCAAGCCTGTCGGATATTTCCTTGATTAATCTCTCTGCCACCAAAAGACTTTTACCCTCAAGCTTGTTCAAAAGTTCATTAAAAAACTCCTTTGAATAAATTATGGGCATGCTGGCAACTTCCCATATGTTTTTACCATCTACTAAAACAGCAAGAGCTTCTGGTCTAAGCCTTGCACCTTTACATTCTGGACATGGTTTTTCCCTTATGAATTCTCCAATCTCCTCCCTTAGCCTTTCCGAATCCTCCTCTAAAAAACGCCTTTCAAGGTGTCTTATTATGCCTTCAAAATTGCCACCATGAAGAGATCCACCATAAAGAAGAAAGCTTTTTATACTATCGGGAAGATCACCAAAGGCTATGTCTGTAGAATAGCCCAATTTTCTTAATATGTTGCCTATTGGATATTTTAAGTATTCAAAATAGGCAGACTCGGTTATTCTAAAAGCTTTCAAAACTGGCTCTTTTTCATCTATCAAAAGCTTTGGATCTACTTCCCATCTTACACCCAAGCCCTTACAAGCTGGACAAGCCCCATAGGGAGAATTAAAGGAAAATAGCCTGGGTGAAAGCTCGCCAATGGAGAAGCCATGATCTGGGCAGGTAAGCCTTTCACTGAATATTTCCTCTTGCCTATTATCCACGTCTTCTATCTTTAACAGCCCTTTGGATAATTCAAGAGCCTTTTCTATGGCGGTTAAAAGCCTGGCCCTTTCTTCCTCTTCAAGAGTTAATCTATCCACCACAAGGTCTATATGGTGTTTTTTATTTTTCTCCAAGGGTGGTACTTCTAAGATTCTCATATATTCACCATCTACTTTAACCCTTGAAAAGCCCATTTTATCAAGTTCCTTTAAAAGCTCTTTAAACTCACCCTTTTTACCCCTGACCAAAGGAGAAAGAATAGAAAGGCGCTTGCCTTTGTACTTTTCCCAGACCTTTTCCAATATTTCGTGGGCAGAAAGCCCCTCTAAAAGCCTTCCACACTCTAAGCAGTGGGGTTTTCCAATATTTGCCCAAAGGACCCTCATGTAGTCATATATTTCTGTTACAGTCCCTACTGTTGATCTTGGATTTTTTGAAGTGGTCTTTTGATCTATGGCTATGGCTGGAGAAAGCCCCTCTATCATATCCACATCTGGCTTTTCCATTACTCCCAAAAACTGCCTTGCATAAGAGGAAAGGGATTCTACATACCTTCTTTGACCTTC